>NZ_JBRUGW010000002.1:0-121951 GCF_053206505.1 Streptococcus fryi
GTTTGAATGCCTTGTATTCATGAGACTTTCTGTCAAACTGATTCATGACTTGTATGCGCAAACGATTCATAGCGCGACTCATGTGTTGTACGATGTGAAAGCGATCAAGGACAATTTTAGCGTTAGGAAAAAGTTTCTTAGCGATATCATAATATGGACTAAACATGTCCATTGTAATGACTCTGACACGGTTTCTGACAGCACTAGGATAGCGTAGGAAGTGATTGCGAATAGTTGCCTGTGTCCTCCCATCCAGAATAGCGATCACTTTTAGCGAGTCGAAATCTTGTGCGATAAAGCTCATTTTCCCCTTCTTGAAGCTGTACTCGTCCCAAGACATCTTTTCAGGTAGGTGGTTCAGGTCTGTCTTAAATTGGAACTCCTTTAGCTTTCGGATAACCGTTGAGGTTGATACAGCTAGGGTTTGAGCGATGGCAGTCATGGTTACATTCTCAATGAGTTTCTGTGCAATTTTCTGATTAAGGATGACAGGTATCTGGTGATTTTTCTTGACTAGAGAGGTCTCAGCGACGGTTATTTTTCTGCAGTCATAACAGCGAAAACGTCGCTTTCTCAATCGAATTAGTGTCTTGTAGCCGGCACATTCTAGATAAGGTATTTTGGATGCTTTCTGGAAGTCGTATTTGGCCATTTGACCTTGGCAATGGTGGCATTTTGGGGCGGGATAGTCCAGTTTAGCGATGATTTCCTTATGTGTTCCCGCCTCTTTATAATCCAAGATAGTGATATTAGGGTCTTTTATTTCGAGTAGGTTTGTGATAAACTCCTCGCTTTTTTATTTTTAGGCTCGGGAAGAACTAGTCACTCCCCCGACTAGTTCTTTATTCCATATGAGGCTTTCTAATGATGGTTTGCTTGCTTTTCATTATAGGTCATATGGGACTTTTTGATACTCAAAAGGCCCTATAATCTCTATGGTGGAGTTACCCACTACAGAAATTATAGAGCCAGGTTTTTAAACTTTGTTTCAGACAAAAGACAAACTAGCTCATTTACTAGTTTGTCTTTTTGTTTTCTGTGTTATTTTTGAAAAAATAGTTTAAAAAAGTGGTTTGGGCCAAGACAATACTTAACAAAAATCAAAATCTGATATATAATACTTATATGATATTTACACAAGATCAAATCACAGAACTCAAGTCAGCCTTGAAGGATAAGCAGCTCTCTTCCTATTACAAACGAATTCAAGCGGTCTATTTACGCTCACAAAACTTGACTTATAAGGCTATTTCTGACTTATACTCATCAAATATCAAAATCTGAAAACAACCAATTTCTATAAACAATAGTTTTCAACACAGACCACTGCAGGCTTTGTATCACCTCTTGTAGCTTATCAATGACATCATCAAGCATCTTAAAGGCCTTATTCTTAAATCCTCTCTTACGAATCTCAGCCCAGACTTGCTCAATCGGATTCATCTCAGGCGTATAAGGTGGAATGAATGTAAAGCCAATATTGGCAGGCTTCTCTAAGGTCCGTGATCTATGCCATACAGCGTTATCCATCACAAGTAAGATATAGTCATTAGGGTAGGTTTCAGATAATTGCTTGAGGAATGCATTCATCCAATAGGTATTGCAACCCCCAGCAATGATGCAGAAAGATTCCCCTGTGTTGGCATCGACAGCACCATAGCAGTATCGGTATTCTCGGACATAGTGGCTATGAACATGGGGACGCACTCCTTTTGGTGCCCATGCCTTCCCAATTTTACTAATCCATCCGAACCCTGCTTCATCTTGGTACATAAGTCTGACTTTATGGTAACGACGGCTATACTTAAAGCGCTTTCTTGTCTTCTTGAAAGTAGATTTTATTTTTAGACGCCAAAATCGTTTTGGCATCTGCCTTTTTAGGGTGTTCGGGTCTTGGTGTCACTTTGCGCCAACCGTGACGCTTCAGCAGCGCATAAAATCCTTCTCGGGTTGTCTCTTTCCCGATTTTAATTTGATAAGCCTCATGCATCTCTGCAATGGTGACAAACTGTCCTGAAGTACTACCAACAAACTGTTCTTCTAAGAACGCTTTTTCTTCTTCGTATGTGAGATAAGAACAATGACGGCCTCCTCGTGCATCATAGGTTAGAGAAGAGAGACCTTCTTGTTTATATTTTTTTACCAAACGCCAAATGGTATCATGAGATAAACCGATTAATACTTAACTAATTTCAAAAACTGAAGTATAGTAGAAACATGGAATTTACTAACGAAATGATTACAGAGCTCAAAACAGCTCTAAAAGATAAAAACTTAGCACCTTATCACAAACGTATTCAAGCAGTTTATCTCAGGGCAAATCAAACTCCCTACAAATTCATTATGGATATGCTTGATGTCTCACATGATACGGTTTGGAGATTGACTAAGAAATATCAAGAACATGGTTTAACAGGCCTTGTTTCAGATGCTAGAGGAGGTCGTCGCCACTCTTATATGACAGTTGAAGAAGAAGAAGCTTTTTTGAGTGAGCAGTTAGCTTCTGCTGTAAATGGAGAGTTTGTAACTGTTGAATCCCTCTATAGAGCTTATCAAGATAAACTTGGTCGTACGACGACTAAAGATGGTTTTTACCAACTATTGAAACGTCATGGATGGGTCAAAGAATCAAGAGATTCTTTGAGGTGGGAGATAGAGCTTACGCAGTAAGCAACAAAAGTAACTCCCCGTCCAGAACATCCAAAGAAAGCAGACGCCGAAACGATTTTAGCGTCAAAAAATAAAATCTTTGTACAAGGAAAAATCAAGTAAGCGATTTCTTGAACAAAATGCCTATAAGCAAACCCGTCTTATGTATCAAGATGAGGCAGAGTTTGGTCGGATTAGTAAACTGGGGGCATGTTGGAGTCCTAAAAACTATCGTCCGAATATCTCAAGCCATCACATCCGAGAATGTCGTTCCTGCTATGGTGCGGCAGATGCACATACAGGGGAATCTTTCTTCATAATAGAAGGAGTTAAAATATCAGAATGTTTAAAGTATTTGCGTATTGATAGTGGTAAATCTAAGGATTATTTTCGCTGATTTAGGTTTTTCAAAGACTATGATCTGGGTTGGTAGTAGGCATACTTTTGGAAGCTATCTTTTATCAAAGAAAGTAGATATGTGAGTTGTTGCTAAAATCTTAGGTCATAAAGATATACAACATATGATGGAAACTTATGGTCATTTAATGTTTGAGTTGGAGCAAGAGGGTTTTGATGATGTTAGAACGTTAATGGATTTAAGGTAAATCTTTTAAAAAGCTCAATTTGACCAAATTTTGACCAAAAGCCAATAAAAAATAAAAACCCCTTGATTTCAAAGGGTTTTTACGGAGATATTCAATCCTCCCTGCAGGGTTCGAACCTGCGACCCACGGATTAAGAGTCCGCTGCTCTACCAACTGAGCTAAGGAAGGAAAAGTGCTGTATTGGTACCGATGATTCACAGTTTGTATTGAACCCGCGCAAATAAGCAGGTGGGCAACTCGCTTTGACTTAGCTGCTTCCGCGTGAAACGGCCTGCATGCTGTCAAAAGACTTTTGTTTCCCGAATAATACAAAAAATAGTCGGTCAACACATGAGAGTGAATTCGTATACCACAGCAAAACTTTATATTCCTATCTTACCACTTTTTTAAAAAATTTCAAGTCCCCAATGTGATTTTTTGAAAACGTTATCCTTTATTTGAGGTTGGTACTTTTCAAGTTGCAGATAGTAAATTCCTTTTCTACGTTAAACACATCGAAACTGAGCAGTTTCTACGAAATATTGTTCGTAGTCAAATTTCTTTGCATTGATCTGTTTAACTTGTCCGAAAGTCCTAGGTTTTAGTTTGCGGTAGGCGGTAGGGCGATTCGGACCATATGTTTCGGATTATTGGATGGTTTCAATTATTCTGAAAGTTTGGCTTCAATTTTCCTGCATTATGGTTTAGAAATATAGTGATGAGCTTCTTTTCTATTGCATTTCATTTTACAAGGTGGGTTTATTTTGGTGATTTTTTTGTTTCAAAATGTTGATATTGTCTTGAATCTGGCTTAAGGCTCTTTCGTATTTGCCAGTATCATTGGGTTTGAAATAAATTGTATTTATTAGTTTATCTGGCAGATACTGTTGGTCTACCCATTTTTCTGGGTAATCATGAGGGTAGAGGTAATCTTGGGCGTTGCCGAGTTCTTGGCTTCCCTGATAATGCCCGTCTCTAAGGTGTCTTGGGATGGGTAAGTGTCCATAATTTTTCAAATCGCTTAGTGCAGCGTTCATAGCTAAATAAGCAGAATTAGATTTTGGAGACAGAGCAAGGTCAATCACAACGTTAGCAATCAGGATTCTTGCCTCTGGGAAGCCGATTTTTTGTGCTGCATCTAATGCTGTTACGGTGTGGACTTGCGCATCTGGATTGGCAAGGCCAATGTCCTCGTAGGCAATAATAGTCAAGCGTCTAGCTAGACTAACCAAATCACCTGCTTCAATCAAGCGTGCGGCATAGTGCAAACTAGCATTGACATCTGAGCCACGAATGGACTTTTGGAGGGCTGATAGGATGTCATAGTGAGCGTCACCGTTTTTATCCATGCTAATGTAGCTGCGTTGCAAGCTGTTTGCCATTGTGTCCAAATCAATATGCCTTACGCCCTCGTCATTAGGTTTGGTTGATAGGACAGCTAAATCAAGCGAATGATAGGCAGAACGGAGGTCACCATTAGTGGATTGACTGATAAAATCAAGCGCTTCTTGAGTGATTGTGACAGGGAAATCATAACCCTTGTCTTTATCCTTGAGGGCTTTTTGGATGGCAAATTTAATGTCATCTTGTTCTAGTGGTTCCAGTTCGAAGATTTGTACGCGGCTTCTGATGGCGGGTGTGACGGAGAAAAAGGGATTCTCAGTAGTTGCGCCAATCATGGTGAGGTAGCCATTTTCCAGTAAGGGCAAGAGAAAATCTTGTTTGGTCTTATCTAAGCGATGGATTTCATCTAACAAAAGAACCAAGCCACCTGAGAATTTGGCTTCTTCTGCAATTTCCTGTAATCGTTTTTTGGTGTCTGTGGTAGCGTTGAAGGTTCGAAAGGCGAATTTTGTTGTTCCTGCAATAGCTGACGCGATAGAGGTTTTGCCGATGCCTGGTGGGCCATATAGGATCATTGAGGATAGGCGGTTGGCTTCCACCATCCGTCTGATGATTTTACCGTCGCCAACCAGATGTTGCTGTCCGATGACATCATCAATGGTTTTAGGACGCATTCTAAGGGCTAAATTATCTTGCATAGGAGTTATCTTCTAAGTGTTTTCCATAAATCAGATCATCATGGCTGCTTCCGTCAATCTTGAAATGCCCCGATAATTGTCCTTCTTGCTTAAACCCATTTTTTTCATAGCATTTAATGGCACTGTTATTGCCACTTGTGATATGAATGGCAATTTTGGTATACCCTTTTGATATAGCTACGGATGTGAAAAACTGTAGCAAGGCTCCACCAATACCTTGTCTGCGATAGTTCGGATCTACTAAAAGTCCAAAAGTGACGACATGCTTACCTTGATCAAAAGGATAGTAAGGATTATAACTTAGCGTTCCAACAATCTTATCGTGTATCACAGCAACTAATCGACCAGATCTATTATTTTGTTCCTTGACTAAATCAATCTCGCTTAATTTATTCTCATAAAACGGCGATGTTTGAGCTGTCCAATAAGTATTTTCTAATTCAAGAACATCTAAATAATCTTCTTTTTTTATAGGACGAATGAGCATTGTTTTTCTCCTTTGTTAATTGTAACCATTATATCATAACTGATTCGTAAAATCTTTGATAGAACTGTTGGTTTGAAAATGCTATAATGGTAACAGAAAGTAAGAGGTTTTGTATGAGCAAATATGGTTTTTTGAGTGTTTTGGAAACCGAATTAGAGAAGTCTTTTCCGTTTGATTTTTCAATGAATTGGGATAAGCGTCAACATGCAGTCGAGGTGAGTTTTGTTTTAGAGGCTAACAATGCCAGTCATGTAGAGACTGTTGACATGGATGGTGAAGTTGTGACAGAAGATATTGTTTTGGAAGAATTTGTTTTGTTCTATCATCCTGAAAAGAGTCATTTTGATAAAGAGGACTACTTGGTGACATTACCGTATGATCCTAAAAAAGGTCTGTCCAAAGAGTGGATTGCTTACTTTGTGGATACGCTTAATCAGGTTGCAGAGCAAGGTCTGGATGATTTGATGGATTTCCTAGCAGATGAAGCAGCAGAGGAGTTTGCGATGGTTTGGCCAGAGGAAGCGTTTGATGAGGGACTTGAGACTTTGGTAGAGACAGTGTTTCACCCTTATCCTAGATACTAATGGAGGATGTGTGATGACAATGGATAAATGGCAAGAATTGACAATTGAAATCAGACGTGAGGTTGAGGAGGCTGTTTCGAACATTTTAATTGAGGCAGGGGCAAGTGGTGTTGCGATTGATGATAGTGCCGATTATATTGGGAAAGAGGACTTGTTTGGGGAGATTGTGCCTGAGGTGGAACAGGTTGAGACGGTTCGTATCACCGCTTATTATCCTGATACTGTTGAGATGACAGAACTTGAAGCGGCTATCTTAGCCCGTTTAAATGAGCTTCAGGAACACGGCTTGAATACAGGAGAAGTCCAGATTTTTCGTCAGGAATTGGCAGAGGAGGATTGGGCTGACAATTGGAAGGCTTACTATGAACCCGCTCGTATTACGCATGATTTGACCATTGTTCCGTCTTGGACGGATTATGAGCCTAAGGTTAATGAAAAAATCATTAAATTGGACCCTGGTATGGCTTTTGGAACGGGGACGCATCCAACCACTAAAATGACCTTATTTGCCTTATCGCAAGTCTTGCGTGGTGGCGAGACAGTGATTGATGTGGGGACAGGTTCAGGTGTTCTGTCGATTGCTAGTTCTTTACTTGGGGCGGAATCCATTTATGCTTACGATTTGGATGATGTGGCTGTACGTGTGGCTAAAGAAAACATTGCTCTTAATCCCAATATGACTAATATCCAAGTGGCAACAGGAGATTTGTTAAAAGGTATTAATGTTGAAGCTGATGTGATTGTGGCTAATATTTTGGCAGATATCTTAATTCATTTGACTGAGGATGCTTATCGTTTGGTCAAGGATGAGGGCTATTTGATTATGTCAGGGATTATTTCAGAGAAGTGGGAGATGGTCAAGGCTTCGGCTGAACAGGCAGGGTTTTTCCTCGAAACACACATGATTCAAGGGGAATGGAATGCCTGTGTCTTTAAGAAAACGAAAGACCGTTCTGGAGTGATAGGAGGCTAGATGCAACAGTATTTTGTCAAAGGCGTACTACCTGAAAATCCTGTTACGATTAGTGATAAGGATACCATCAAGCATATGTTTCAGGTGATGCGTTTATCAGAAGGAGATAAGGTGGTTTTGGTCTTTGATAATGGGGTCAAATACCTTTCCCAAGTCCGAGATGATAAGTCATATCAATTTGAACTGCTTGAGGCTTTGCCTGATGATGTTGAGTTACCTGTTGAGGTTGTGATTGCTTCGGCGTTTCCTAAAGGTGATAAGTTAGAATGGATTGCTCAAAAGGCGACAGAATTAGGAGCGAGTGGGCTATGGGCATTTCCAAGTCAATGGTCAGTGGTCAAGTGGGATAGTAAAAAGTTAGCTAAAAAGCTAGAAAAGCTGGCTAAGATTGCCCAAGGAGCAGCTGAACAAAGTCATCGCAACAAGGTGCCAGATGTTAGGTTGTTTGAGACACAGCAGGCATTTTTGGCTAAATTAGCCGGATTTGATAAGGTCTTTCTTGCCTATGAAGAATCTGCTAAAGCTGGTGAACGCTTATTATTTATTTTTGGGCCAGAAGGTGGTATTTCGCCGGAGGAGCTTGCTTTGTTTGAACAGGCTGGAGCTATCAAGGTTGCTTTGGGGCCGCGTATTTTAAGAGCAGAGACTGCTCCCTTGTATGCTCTTAGCGCTGTGAGTTACGCCTTAGAGTTGTCAAAACATAATTAAAATTAGTTATAGTGTCTTTCAACTAATGGCAAAACGAAAAGAGTGGGAGAAAATCGTAATGTCTTAGACATTGATTTTCTCTCACTCTTTTGATGTTGTTTGTGATGATTGTTTTTATATAACACACTAAACGTTATCGATCACAGTTAGGATTTTATTCCCAATTCGTTCAACATCGTCTTGAAGTCCACGCAGTTCAAATTCATCAAGTACAGGAAATCCAAAACGCTGACTATACTGGCGAGCTGTTAGGCAAAATTGATCATTGAAGTTACGATTGCCACTGCCAACAATTCCCATGCAGTTGAGGTGGTTATCATGGGCAGCAATAAAGTCCCCTAGTGGATTAGTTAAGATCTCTACATCACCATTATCAATGCCGTTGCCACCTTCTAAATAAGTGGGTAAGAAAGCGACAAATGATGTGGTGATGGGAAAGGTTTGGTGGTTGAGCTCTTTGATATTGATCGGTATGATAGGGATAGAGAGGTGTTGTTCCAAGTAGGTTTTTAAGCGCGTGACAAAACTTTTGGTATTTCCAGTCAGACTGATATAAACTAGAGGTAGTTCTTGCATAATACTCCTTTGACTAATGGGTGATGACTTGATTATAGCTTGAACTAGTGACCTTGTCAAAGAAAAATCGGTGGAGGAATGGTATGATTTATACGACGATATATCAGTCACCCTTAGGAAAAATCTTATTGGCTTGTGATGACGATGGGTTGTTGGGCCTATGGTTTGAAGGTGCTAAGTATTACGGGAACGGGCTCTCAGAAGATAGTCTTGTCTCACACCATCATCCTATCTTGGTCAAAGCTCTCGCATGGTTGGAGGCTTATTTTTCAAAGCAAATCCTCCCAGAGTTGCCTCCCTTGAAGGCTAGGGGAAGCAGTTTTAGGCGAATGGTCTGGTCTGAATTGCTGACGATTCCCTACGGACAGACGATGACCTATGGCGAGCTAGGGCAACGTGTTGCTAAGCGAATGGGTGTTAAAAGTATGTCTGCCCAAGCGATTGGTGGTGCGGTTGGGCATAACCCATTGTCACTAATGATTCCTTGTCATCGTGTTTTAGGTGCTAAGGGGGCATTGACAGGTTATGCAGGAGGCTTAGAGCGTAAGCGACAGCTCTTAGCTTTGGAGGGTGTTGTGATAGCCGACATTTAAAGCAATTTCTATTATGAAGTCATAAGAAAAAGCCAATGCTATAAGGTTTACGGGTCTTGTTGCATTGGCTTTTTGGTGATGTTGTGGGTGGTTAAATCATTTCGCTGTTGACATAGGCATCGACGAGTTGTTCAGTAGCCTTGACCGAATCAATATGAGTGCGTTCATAAGAATGGCTTGATTCGATACCGGCACCTAGTAGGGCATGGCGAACTTCAGCCCCAGCACGCATGGCTGCTGAAGCATCGCTACCATAGTAGGGGTAGATATCCAGTTTGTAAGGGATATTGTGCTTTTCAGCAAGAGCAACCATGTGTTGACGAAGCCCAAAATGGTAGGGGCCAGACGCATCTTTGACACAGATAGAGACGCTATATTCATCTGTTTGCTGGTCATCCCCCATCGCTCCCATATCAACCGCTAGGTATTCAACGGTTTTTTCAGGGATACTTGAGTTGGCACCGTGCCCCAATTCTTCAAAAGATGAGAAGTAGAAATGAGTAGTGTATGGTAATACGGTTTTGTTTTCGGCATATGTCTTGAGCAGGTTGAGGAGAATAGCCGCTGAAACCTTGTCGTCCAGATGACGAGATTTGATGAAGCCTGTGTCTGTGACGATGGTGCGAGGGTCAAAGGAAATGAAATCGCCAACCTCAATGCCGAGTGCGCGTGTTTCATCGGCACTTGTGACCTTTTCATCTAAACGGACTTCCATATTGGCTTGGTTACGTTCAGCAGTGCCAGCGTCACGATAGACGTGGACAGAAGTTTGGTGCATAAGGATTGTTCCAGAGACTGTCTGACCATTTTTACTGATATGGATAGTACAGTTCTCACCTTCGATAGCATTGTAAACGAACCCGCCGATAAGGTCTAGCTTGAGTCTGCCATCAGGTTTGATAGCTCGTACCATAGCGCCAAGGGTGTCCAAATGGGCAGTGAGCAAGCGATGTTGGTCATCGTTTTGCCCTTTGACTGTCACTAAAACCCCGTCCTTGTGGGTGCGTGTGGCTTGGTAGCCCATGCCTTTGACCTCAGCCATAACATAATCCATGATTTGTGATGTAAAGCCTGTTGGTGAGGGAATGTTAGTGAGGGTTGTAATGTAATTGAGTGTCTGTGTCATTGTGTCCTCCTTTGTCAATTCACCTATTAGTATAGCATACTTAGCAGAAAATGTGGAAGGCATAGTTGCAGGCGAATAGGGTGTTGTCGTCTCGTTATGTTATAATAAATAGCATAGTATAGTTAGGATAGGATGAGTGAATGTTAAGGATTGTCATATTAGAGGATGATTTATACCAACAGGGGAGATTGGAAGAGGCGATTAGGCAATATACGACAAGGCGTGGTCAGAAGTATCGTCGCTTGTCTGTTTTTGGCAAACCGCAACAACTCCTTGAAGCCATTGAGGAGACGGGTGCTCATAATCTGTATTTTTTAGATATTGAGATCAAGGGCGAAGAGAAAAAAGGTATGGAGACGGCTCAGGAGATTCGTCTTAGAGACCCAAGTGCGTTGATTGTATTTGTGACGACGCATTCAGAGTTTATGCCACTGACCTATAAATATCGTGTTTCTGCTTTAGATTTTATTGATAAGGGGCTTTCGGATGAGGATTTTCAAGAAGCTATCTCGTCTGTTTTAGAACATGCTTATGCGACATTGAAAACCTCTATAGCGACGGATGCCTTTGTCTTTAAGAGTGAGCATTCACATATTCAGGTGCCTTTTTCAGATATTTTATACTTTGAGACATCTGCTACGGTACATAAGATTGTGTTGACGACTAAGACGGGTCATATGGAATTTTATGGCAAGGTCTCAGATATTGCCAAGGCGGACAAGCGTCTTTACCAAAGCCATAGGGCTTATGTGGTCAATCCTGATAATATCGTCAAGATTGATCGTCTGAAACACATGGTTTTCTTTGATAATGACGAGTCATGTCTCGTATCGCGGTTAAAACTGAAAGGCTTGATTGAAAGGGTTGAGAAGCGATGATATCTATTGTATTTCTGTTTGGTCTGGATATGCTCCTAAAGATTTATCTCTTTAGCCAATTGAGTAAACAGAAGGTGAAGACGAGTGTTCGGTTTGTTTTTGCCTTTTTGGTTGGTTTAATAGCTGTTTTGCTATCAGAAACTTTCCTATACATAGAGCCAGTCATGCTCTTTTTGTTGGCATTTTGGCTGAGACCGAGATGGCGCTTGAATCAGTATCTGTTTTACTGTCTTCTCCCTTTTTCATCGGTGGACTTGTTCCAGAGAATGTCGGGTTTCTATGAGTTGAAACGGGTTATTTTTTCTTATCCAGCGGACTCCTTTGAGGCTTATCTCTTTATTGTGATTGGCTTAAGTTTGTTTTTGGGGATGTACTTAGTGTTTGTCAAAGTTTTTCGGATTGATTTTGACATTGTTCGTCAGCTTTTTTACTATCCGCAATTTCATTGGTTGGTGCGTTTGTTAAATGCCTCAATGTTGTTTTATAGTGTGTTACTGCATTCTATCCTGGTGTGGGGTGGTAATGATCGGGAAGCGTCAATTACTATGGGACTTGGTTCAACGGAGTTTAGTATTGATCTCAATCTGTCTCAGCTCTTTTTGTTCATTGGTTTTATTATCTACACGAATTTAAAATTGAAAGACATTTTAGAGGAGGAGGTAAGGGAAAGTAAAGAAGATCAGCTAGCGGCTATGATGGCTTACAGTCATCATATTGAGTCCTTATACAAGGAAATTAGAGGATTTCGACATGATTATACTAATGTGCTGATTAGTTTCAATGAAGCTATCAAGCACAAGGATATGGCTACGATTGAAAAGATTTACCGTTCGGTATTGGCAGATTCTGATAAATTGTTTTATAAAAGCGGTTATGACATTGCCAATTTAGCGAATCTACAACATGCTGCTATGAAATCAATTGTGTCAGCTAAGATGATTGAGGCACAATCTAAGGGCATTAGTCTATCTGTTGAGGTCGAAAAGGCAATTGATATTCCAGAAGGTATTGAGGTGATTGAGCTGTTGAAAGTCTTGTCTATCTTTTTGGATAATGCGATTGAAGGAGCAAGTCAAGCATCCACTCCAGAATTGTGGTTTAGTTATTTTAAGGATGGGACGACTTATGTTCTCTTAATTGAAAATAGTAGTTTTGAGGAACGGGTCAATACCAAGACAATCTATGACTATGGGCATTCTAGTAAGGGTGCAGATAGGGGTATAGGTCTGGCAACAGTCAAAACCATTGTGGATAAGTACCCTCAGATGAGCCTGATGACAAGCAGTCAGAATTATCGTTTTAGACAAGAGCTGACAGTGGGAGTAAGTCGTTTTTAGATGAGGTTGTCTTAAGGCTAGTGTTGAGACAATCATAAGTCGAGCAATTGGGTGCTTTGGTGTTACTCTAGTTGTCTTTTTAGGGTGGGATAAGATCGTTTTTGACGAAAGAACGATTGTTCCCATTCTTTTTTTGTGACTTTTATCAGAAGTATGCCTATTTTTTTGTGGCGATAAACCATTCATTACAAAATAAATACCATTTATGACATTTTGCACTAAAACATCTTGTTATATCGTATACTTAATCGTGTTAAATCAATAGTGTGATGAAGGAGTCAGACAATGACATTACTAATATCTGTATTTCGGTCTGTTTTTAAGAGACGAGATGTTAATATTTTACTATCGTTCAGTTTCCTACCGCTGATTATACCAGCCTTGTCTGGAGTGATGGAAGGTCAGTTAAGACAGGATGTTACAGGCAGTCTGGTTAATTTTTTTGCCTCGATCATTGAAACACAGTACCAATTGGTGTTGCCAGCACTGGTGTTTTCTTTGATTGTATCATCTGTTTTTCGTGATGAGATTAACTCAGGTTTACTTTTTTTGTACAAGGACATCAAGCGTTCAACGATTTTAAATGCGAAACTCCTTAGTCTATACTTGGTGTACGTGATTTACTTGATAGGAACCTTTATTGTAACGACAGTGATTTACTTCCTCTCTATTGCGCCACAGACAGCTGTCGCTATTTTTCCGAGACAGGATGGTGGACAGGTCTTTTTACAAATCCTAACAGTAGTGATGATTCATGTGATTTTGATAACACTTGTGGCTGCAGTTTCCCTTAAGAAAACGAGTTTGATAGGGGTTTTGATAGGTATTCTCTTTAATATAATGGCACAAGTAGCTCCTTTGCTTAATGGGTTTAGATATATTTTCCCCAATACCTATCCGACCTTGATTGATAGACTGTCTTTCGGGCCAGCCTTTGGCATCAGTGTTTTTCTTGGTGTCCTTTATATCACATGGGCTTATTTATCGGCACGTCGTCAGTTTAATAAGATTGAATACTAGAAATGGAGAATGCTATGCTTACGATTACAAATTTATCAAAACAATTCGCAGGAAATGATTTTTACTCACTCAAGGATGTTAATTTAGAGATTAAGAAAGGTGAGATTGTCGGTCTGATTGGTAAAAATGGGGCGGGTAAGTCAACATTGATGAAGTTGATGGCCAAGTCTTTAAAACCAACAACAGGTCAGATTATGTATAAGGGTGTTGATATCAACACCGCTGATAATTTGTTGTCAGATTTTGGGATTATGATTGACCCTGTTTTCTATCCTGAGATGTCAGTCGTGGATAATCTGAAGTTTTATTTAAAGCTACATGGTAAAACAGAGTTTCTTCCCAATATTGAAAAGACTTTGAAATTACTGGAGTTATGGGATGCTCGTCATCGTAAGCCTAAAGGCTTCTCGTTTGGGATGAAACAGCGTACAGCACTAGCTATTGCCATGGTAGCTGAACCTGATTTTTTGATTTTGGATGAGCCTTTTGTCGGCTTAGACCCTATCGGTGTCCAAAAGTTGATTGACATTTTGAAAGAGTGGTCAAGCCAACGTCAGATTTCAATGTTAATCTCCAGCCACCAACTTGGTGAATTGGAAGCTCTTTGTGAGCGCTATATCTATATTGAAAAAGGTGAGTTAGCAGATGCGTTTGACGGTCAATCAGCACCAAGTATCTTTGTCCATCTTCGTGCAGAAGCGTTAGAAATGGATTTATCAGCTTATCTCAGTGAAGGTATGATGTTTGATGGTGAAAAGCTAGAGGTGTCAACACAGGTAACATCAGATGACTTGAATACGCTATTAAGCTATTTAGCTAGTCATCAGTGGATTGAGGGGATATCTATAAAAGAAAACCACTTGAAAGAAATCTTTAGCAGAGGAGAATAGTAATGTATCGTATTGTTTTACCTGTTTTCGAGAGTATCTGGAAGCGTAAAGAGACTAAGGTATTCTTATCCTTTTCGGTGCTCTATCCGACCTTGTTTTTGGTATCAACTTTTTTACCTGAGGGGTCAAATTTTCTGGTGCCATCTACGTCAGATGGGTCAAAGTTTGCATTCTCTGATTTGTTTCCTCTCATTTTTGATGCTTCGATTGATTTTGTCTTACCTGTTCTAGCCTTGTTTTATCTAACCTTTACTGTTTTTAGGACAGAAGCTGATAGCCATACCATGTTTCTCTATAAGGATATTAGTCGTAAGGACATCTTTTTGGCCAAATTGTTCAGTTTGGTTATGATTATCCTTAGTTATACAGGATTGTTCTTCCTTGTATTTGGGCTGTATTACTATTTACGCATTGGTCATATGCCTTATGCGGATATGATTTTCCTGTCATCTATTCCTGGGGGCAATGCTGCTCTTGTACAAGTGATTATGGGACTGATTTTTGATATGATTGTCTGTGTATGTTTGGCTACGGTCATGTCCTTGTATTTTGGTATTGGTCTAACGATGACGATGGCTTTTACCTATTCGATTGGTTCAACGATTTTGGGAATTTTTGGTTTTGCTGCTTTTTTCCCTGCAGGTGATATTGGTTATCTTTTCGAAGGGGGTAGTCTCTTGGTTACTTTATCGTTATCCACTTTTGTGACGGTATTGTATTCGGGAGTGCTGACTTACTTTGGCTTGAAGCGTTTTAAGCTACTGGAGTTCTAATCATCACTATCGGTCAATATCAATTATGCTTATCTGATAGAAAAGCTCACTGATTTTCATGTAGTGTGGCTTTTTCTTTTGTCTGAAACATGGTAAAATAGGTAACACGATTAAGAGTTCTAGAGAGAGGAGGCGTTTGATGGCGAAAATTATTGATTTGACTGGTGAAGAAGTTGTTGCCCTGACGAGTTTGTATTTGAATGAAAAAGATGTTGCCTTTGTTCAACGGGCTTTGGATTTTGCGGTTAATGCACACCGATTACAGTTTAGAAAGTCCGGTGAACCCTATATTATTCATCCGATTCAAGTGGCGGGAATTCTTGCAAAGTTACAGTTAGATGCTGTGACGGTTGCCTGTGGTTTTTTGCATGATGTGGTTGAAGATACTGAGACGACGTTAGACGACATGGAAGAAGCTTTTGGTAAGGATGTTCGCAATATTGTAGATGGGGTGACCAAGCTCGGTAAGGTAGAATATAAGTCACATGCGGAGCAGTTGGCGGAAAATCACCGTAAGATGCTGGTGGCGATGTCCAAGGATATTCGTGTTATTTTGGTTAAACTAGCTGACCGTCTGCACAATATGCGTACACTTAAGCATCTTCGCAAGGATAAGCAGGAACGGATTTCACGTGAAACAATGGAGATTTATGCTCCGTTGGCACATCGCTTGGGGATTAGCCGTATCAAGTGGGAATTAGAAGACCTTGCCTTTCGTTATTTGAATGAGCAGGAATTTTACAAGATAACCCGTTTGATGAAAGAAAAACGCCGTGAGCGTGAGCTTTTGGTCGAGGAAGTCGTGACCAAACTGCGTGATTATACGCAAGAGCAAGGGCTGTATGGCGAGATTTATGGGCGTCCCAAGCATATCTACTCCATCTATCGCAAGATGCATGATAAGAAAAAGCGATTTGACCAGATATTTGATTTGACAGCGATACGTTGTGTTATGGCTACGGCAAGTGATGTCTATGCTATGGTAGGTTATATCCATGAGTTGTGGCGTCCTATGCCAGGGCGGTTTAAGGATTATATTGCTGCACCAAAATCCAATGGTTACCAATCTATCCATACGACAGTCTATGGGCCAAAAGGGCCGATTGAGTTTCAGATTCGTACCAAAGCCATGCACGAGGTGGCAGAGTATGGGGTTGCGGCTCACTGGGCTTATAAGCAAGGCATTACTGAAAAAGTCAGTGGCAAGGCGATGGACTGGATTAAGGAGATGATTGAGCTTCAAGCGGACAGTGGAGGCGATGCTCAAGAATTTGTGGATTCGGTCAAAGAAGACCTCTTTGCCGAGCGGATTTATGTCTTTACCCCAAATGGTGCCGTTCAGGAGCTTCCAAAGGATTCTGGTCCGATTGATTTTGCTTATAACATTCATACACAGGTTGGAGACAAGGCGACAGGTGCCAAAGTCAATGGTCGGATGGTGCCTTTGACAGCCAAGTTGAAAACAGGAGATGTGGTTGAAATTATTACCAACAGTAATTCTTTCGGCCCAAGTCGTGACTGGATTAAGATTGTCAAGACCAACAAGGCACGTAACAAAATTCGTCAGTTCTTCAAGAGTCAAGATAAGGAACTATCTATTAACAAGGGTCGCGAACTCTTGATTTCAACCTTCCAAGAACAAGGCTATGTGGCCAACAAGTACCTTGATCGCAAGCATTTTGAAGATTTGCTGCCAAGAATTGGCTATAAGAGCGAGGAAGCCTTGTATGCGGCAATTGGCTTTGGTGAGATTTCAGCGATTAGTGTGTTCAATAAATTGACCGAGAAAGAGCGTCGTGAGCAAGAAAGGGCTAAGGCTAAGGCTGAAGCCGATGAACTGATGAATGGTGGCGAGGTTAAGACGGACAAGCGCGATGTTCTCAAAGTCAAGAGTGAAGGTGGCGTGATTATCCAAGGGGCATCAGGTCTCTTGATGCGTATTGCCAAGTGTTGTAACCCTGTTCCAGGTGACGCTATTGAAGGCTATATCACTAAGGGACGTGGTGTGGCGATTCACCGCTCGGATTGTAATAATATCAAGAGCCAAGATGGCTATGAACAGCGTTTGATTGAGGTTGAGTGGGAAGAGAGCACCGTTAATTCAAGTCAAGAATATATGGCAGAGATTGATATTTATGGTCTCAATCGCAGTGGTTTGCTGAATGATGTGCTCCAAATCCTATCCAACATGACTAAGAATATTTCAACGGTCAATGCTCAGCCGACTAAGGATATGAAGTTCGCCAACATTCATGTCAGCTTTGGGATTACGAACCTTAATAATCTGACAACGGTGGTGGATAAGATTAAGGTTGTCCCAGATGTGTATTCAGTGAAAAGGACGAGTGGTTAATGAAAATTATTATACAACGCGTGTCAGAAGCAAGTGTTGCGATTGATGGTCAGGTGACAGGTCAAATTGGTCAAGGATTGTTATTGCTTGTGGGTGTTGGACCAGATGACGACGCTAACGATATTGCCTATGCTGTTCGAAAAATCAGTCAGATGCGGATTTTTTCTGACCATGATGGCAAGATGAACCTTTCTATTCAAGATATTAAAGGTGACATCTTATCTATCTCGCAGTTCACTTTGTTTGCCCAAACCAAGAAAGGCAATCGTCCAGCTTTTACAGGAGCGGCATCTCCAGACCTTGCTAGTCGTTGTTATGAGGAGTTCAATGAGGCTTTAGCCCAGCTTGTACCGGTGAAAACAGGTGTTTTCGGAGCAGATATGAAGGTATCTCTGGTCAATGACGGGCCTGTGACCATTATTTTGGACACCAAAAACCCATAGTTTTTAAGGATGTTGATGTGAGTCATACTTGAGACTATGGTCAGATAAGAAGGAGAAGTGTTATGGAAACTAAGTGGCTTTGGATCGGTTTGGCAGTGTGGGTATTCTTACTTTATACTGCTTATATCAAGTATCGTCAGCAGATTGCTGCCGTGTTATCCAATCAAGATGTCGTGAAAGAAATTAGCCGTAAATTACTGGCAGGTGAAACAGATGATGCTATATTGAGCTTTATGCGTGAGCATTACAAGATTACAGGAATGGCAGCAGGCAATAGCTTGAATCAAATCAAAAAAGCCTTGGCTCAAAGACAAGCTCAAAAAGAGAAGAAATAGGGATGTAAATATGAACTGGAGCTGAACCTTTTAAGAGGATTTCAGCCCAGTTTTTGGCTATTTTCACAGTTTGGGCTGGTAATATGGGACTTTTTTGGTAAAATGTTAGGTAAGATATGAAGAAAGAGGTATGATATGGTACGATTACAAGATGATTTTTTCCAAGCGGTAAATGGCGAATGGGAAAAGACAGCCGTTATTCCTGATGATAAACCTGTGACAGGCGGTTTTATGGATTTGCATACAGCGATTGAGGACTTGATGCTAGAGACGACAGACGCTTGGTTGGCAAGCGACACGCTACCAAGTGACCCAATTCTTGCCAATTTTGTCAAGTTCCACCGTCAAGTGAGTGATTTTGAGACTAGAGAAAAGCTAGGAGCTGAACCTGTTCAAGCCCTGATTGACGAATACCGCAACTTAAACTCATTTGCTGACTTCACTAAGCGCATGGCTGAGTACGAATTAGCTGGTAAACCTAATCTGTTACCATTTGGTGTGTCGCCAGACTTTATGGACGCTCAGACCAATGTCCTCTGGGCATACGCACCACACACTATCTTGCCTGACACCACTTACTATGCCGATGATAACGACAAAGGTAAGGAATTGTTGGCGACATGGCGTGCTTGTCAAGAAGCCCTACTGCCAAAACTTGGTTTGGCTGATGATGAGATTAAGGATATTTTAGATAAGTGCATCGCTTTGGATGCCAAGATTGCCAAGTATGTTCTGTCAAGTGAAGAAGGTTCAGAGTATGCCAAACTATATCACCCGTATGCTTGGGCAGACTTTAAAGCCTTAGTGCCAGAACTACCGTTAAGCGACATTTTTACATCTATTTTAGGCACGGAACCTGATAAAATCATTGTTCCAGAGGAGCGTTTCTGGACACAATTTGCAGCAGAATTCTACTCAGAAGATAACTGGGAGTATCTAAAAGCCTATCTTGTTCAAGGTGCAGCAGTGGCTTATACGTCTTATTTAACAGATGACATTCGTGTCTTGTCAGGGACTTACAGCAGAGCATTGTCAGGAACACCAGAGGCGATGAATCAGCGTAAGGCAGCCTTTTACTTGGCATCAGGTCCATTTAGCCAAGCGCTTGGTCTTTGGTATGCTGGTGAGAAATTCTCGCCAGAAGCAAAAGCTGACGTGGAACATAAGGTGCAAACCATGATTGATGTTTACAAGTCTCGTCTGGAAAAGACAGAGTGGTTGGCTAAGGAGACACGCGATAAGGCAGTGACCAAGCTAAATGCTATCACAGCCCACATTGGCTATCCAGAGCAATTGCCAGAGACATACGCTAAAAAGGTCATTGATGAAAGCAAGACGTTGATTGAAAATGCTAATGCTCTCGCTCAAATCAGCATTGCGCACACATGGAGCAAGTGGAACAAGCCTGTTGATCGCAAAGAGTGGCATATGCCCGCCCACATGGTCAATGCTTACTATGACCCACAACAAAACCAAATCGTCTTTCCTGCGGCAATCCTTCAAGCACCATTCTATTCATTAGAGCAAAGCTCATCAGCCAACTACGGCGGTATCGGTGCTGTTATTGCCCATGAAATTTCACACGCCTTTGATACCAATGGTGCGTCCTTTGATGAGCATGGTAGTCTCAACGATTGGTGGACTGAAGCAGACTATGCTGCCTTCCAAGAAAGAACGCAGAAGGTCATTGACCAGTTTGATGGTCTTGAGATTGAGGGGGCAAAGGTCAATGGAAAACTCACCGTTTCTGAAAACGTTGCCGATTTAGGTGGTCTTGCGGCAGCACTTGAAGCAGCTAAGCAAGAAGCAGACTTCTCAGCGGAAGACTACTTTACCAATTTTGCAACTATCTGGCGTATGAAAGCTCGTCCTGAGTATGTTCAAATGTTAGTATCCGTTGACGTTCACGCCCCAGGACGCTTCAGAACAAACGTCCAAGTAGCAAACTTTGATGATTTCCATGACACCTTTGATGTCAAAGAAGGGGATGGCATGTGGCGTGATAAAGAGAAGCGCGTGATTATTTGGTAGAGATTTAAGGCTCCAATATCACGAAAGAAGGTCAGAGATTATCCGACCTTCTTTTTCTATGGTATAATAGGTCTATGGAAAATAATGATATCGTCTATGGTGTTCATGCTGTAACGGAGAGTTTACAGGCAGGCACTGGTAATAAATTGTATATTCAAGATGACCTTCGTGGCAAAAATGTGGATAAGATAAAGGCGCTTGCGACTGAGAAGAAAGTGTCGATCTCGTGGACACCTAAGAAAACCCTAACTGAGATGGCAGAAGGAGCTGTCCATCAGGGGTTTGTGTTGCGAGTGGCAGCCTTTGCCTATGCTGAATTATCTGATTTGATGGCTAAAGTAGAAGAAGAGGAAAATCCTCTCATTTTAGTCCTTGACGGTTTGAATGACCCGCATAACTTTGGCTCTATTCTGAGAACGGCTGATGCGACTAATGTGTCAGGTGTCATCATTCCCAAACACCGTGCCGTTGGTGTCACACCTGTGGTCACAAAGACGGCTACTGGCGCTGCTGAACACGTGCCAATTGTACGTGTAACCAACCTCAGTCAAACTCTTGCTAAGCTCAAGGAAGCTGGCTTCTGGATTTTCGGGACAGATATGGCAGGGACACCCTCAACCAAGTGGAATACCAAAGGTAAGCTCGCTTTGATTATCGGTAACGAGGGCAAGGGGATTTCAACTAACATCAAAAAACAAGTCGATGAGATGATTACCATTCCCATGTCAGGTCACGTGCAAAGCCTCAATGCCAGTGTTGCTGCGGCCATCTTGATGTACGAGGTTTATAGAAATCGAGGCTAGGCATGAAGCGTAAAATATTGTTGGTTGACGGTTATAATATGATTGCCTTTTGGGAGGAGACACGTCAGTATTTCAAAAAAGGAGAACTTGATGTCGCACGAAACATTCTCTTAAACCGTCTGAGTAATTACGCTAGTTTTGAACGCTTAGATGTCACGGTTGTCTTTGACGCTGAGTTTGTGCCTGGTGTGCGCTTGCGCTATGACCATTATAATCTGACGGTCGTTTTCACGGCAGAAGGTGAAACGGCAGACGACTACATCGAGCACCTCGCTGCAGAGCTCAACGAAGGCAAGTGGACAGTTTCTGTGGCTACCAGTGACCTCAATGAGCAATGGACGGTGTTTGCCCAAGGAGCACTCCGCGTTCCTGCGCGTGAGTTGGAAGACCGTATCAAAAAAACACGCAAGACCTTGGGTCAGATGAGTGAGACTATCCAACTCTATAATCCTAGACTACGTCCTTGGCGTGAAGAACAATTGGCTAGCCTCCAATCTCTGCTAGATAACTGGGAAGATGACTGAGCATGACTGAAGATTAAGGTACTTGATAAAATGTTCAACCCTCATAGCTGATTTACTAACCTTACGGGGTGAGATAACAAAATGGATTTCAATGAAATCAGGCTTGTTGTCCTACTCCTTTTTGATTACTTTGAGATAGATGGTTGAAGATGGTGATGAATTGATGGTATGACACATAAAAACGTTTTCATAACAATACAATTAGGTTATACTAGTAACTAGATAAAAAGATAGGAGAGAGATAATGAAGCGATTAATCTCATGTTATGCTAGTGACTTAGTTGGTATTAGTAAGGAAGATTTGAAACAAGCGATTAAATCAAGCGAGGGACGGACGATTTTGGGAGAGACAGTTGTCACTGCTGCTCCCTTGATTGAAGGAGTGACTAATGCTGAGATGATGGCTAGTTTTGGTTGTGATCTCCTCGTTTTGAATGAATTAGATGTTTTTCAGCCAGAGATTGTCGGTTTTTACCCTTGTGAGAATCCTGTGGCAGAGATAAAACGCTTGACGGGGCGTCCTGTGGGCATTAATCTTGAGCCTGTGGATGAAAACCTTGCTGTCTTAGATGAGAAAGTCCATTTGCCATCTGGTCGTCTCTTAAGTCAGGAGACCTTAGAGGCGGCAAATCAGCTAGGTGTTGACTTTATCATGCTGACAGGTAATCCATCAACGGGTGTGTCTTTAGAGGCGATTAAAGAGGCGATAAAGCTTTCTGTAACACATTTTGATGGTTTGATTTTTGCTGGTAAAATGCATGGAGCAGGTCTTGGTGAAAAAGTCGTTGACCCAGAAGCCTTGAGGGATTTTGTGACTTTAGGAGCAGATGGTATCTTGGTACCTAGTGTCGGAACAGTACCAGGTATTCGTGAAGAGCTGTTAAGTCCAGTGATTGAGGAGCTACAAGAAAAAGGCGCTCTTGTCATGTCAACTATAGGAACAAGTCAGGAAAGTGCTGATGTGGATACTATCCGCTCATTTGGTTTGAGTAACAAACGTTTGGGAACAGATATTCATCATATCGGAGACGGGGGTTACGGTCGTATGCCAGACCCTGAAAATATAGTGGCTCTAAGCATTGCCGTAAGAGGCAAACGACACACTTACTTCCGTATGGGGCAATCGGTCAGACGGTAGGTGCTTGGTATAGTAGATTTATTTGATATATTCCTCTCAAATAACTTGACAATATATATATATATATATAATGGATTTGATAAAAAAATTTAGGAGAAACAGATAATGAAAAAATCTATTTTAACGTCTTTATCACTTGCAACAGCTGTTCTTTCTTTAGCAACAGCACCTGTTTATGCAACAGAGGTGACTACATCGGAAACAACTGTGTCAACGAATCAGCCTTTTACGGCAGAAGTGACAGTTCAAGGTGATTATGAGTATCTTGTTCCAAGGTTTAGAGGGATATTAGAGAAGGAGACTGGCAATTCTACAGGTATCGACTATCATATTAAGAATTTAGATTCGAATACTTATGTTTCATCCCGTAACTTCTTGGTACATAAGCCAAAAAATACTGAAGACTTTAGTAGAGAACGGATGTCTATTTATAACTTACCTAATGGACATTATAGTGTTGAATTTTATGGAGCTTTTTATAGTGATTATAATGGGCAGTTACTGACTACTGTGTCTTTTGATATTAATCGTAGCAACGCCTCGTCTGAAACGTCTAATCCAGCAGTAAAACCAGAAGCAACACCCGAGGTAAAACCAGAAGCAACACCCGAGGTTAAACCAGAAGTCAAACCAGAGGTTAAACCAGAGGTAAAACCAGAGGTAAAACCAGAGGTTAAACCAGAGGTTAAACCAGAAGTAAAACCAGAGGTAAAACCAGAGGTAAAACCAGAGGTAAAACCAGAGGTAAAACCAGAGGTTAAACCAGAGGCTAAACCAGAAGTAAAACCAGAGGTAAAACCAGAGGTAAAACCAGAAGTAAAACCAGGGGTAAAACCAGAAGTAAAACCAGGGGTTAAACCAGAAGTAAAACCGGAGGTTAAACCGGAGGTTAAACCAGAGGTTAAACCAGGGGTTAAACCAGAGGTTAAACCAGGGGTAAAACCAGAGGTTAAACCAGGGGTTAAACCAGAAGTAAAACCAGAGGTTAAACAAACTTCTCAAGCACCAGTTAAAAAGGAAGCTCAAAAAGTAGCTGTATCTAACACACCTAAATCAACAATGAAGGAATTACCTAAAACAGGTGACGCATCAAGCTTGTTATCATTTGTTGGAATTCTATCAACTGCTGGAGCTTTCTTAGTGAAAAGAAATAAAAAATAATAAAAATGATTAAGAGAGGGCAACCTCTCTTTTTTATGACAAAATGTCAAAAATAATTTACAAAAAGAATGTTAAGTGTTACAATAAAAGAAAAAAACAGGAGGAAGTCAATGATGACAAAAAAAGAAATGGTCAAACTTGACGAACGGCAACAGCACTTTCTATTGAGATCCTATCAAATAGGTTTTTGGACGGTGATAGGCTTGCTTTGGGCGCAGCATGTATTTGGACACTTGTGGACGGATTATATTGCACAAGAGACGCTATATTTTTCGTTCCTATGCATTGGTGTCGGTGTGCAGACAGTTTACGCTGTTCTAAAGGACGCTCATCCTTTTCTGAATCAGAAAAATGATGTCGTAACTCTCAGGATCCTTTTGGTGATATTTGTTTTTGCTATTACTATGCTAGGAGTGACTATCCTGAACATTTTCGGTGGTGATGGTGAGCTTGCTTTGTTGGATAAAGGTGGTGCTACTAGTTTTTTACTGCTGTATGCTACTCTCTTGTCAATGGTCAGTAGCCTTATTTATAAACTATTACAAAATCGTCGTGAGGCAGAAAAATGAAAAACCTCCGATTAAAAGCAGCGAGAGCAGGAAAAGACCTGTCTCAGCAGGAGCTAGCAGAAAAAGTAGACGTCTCACGCCAAACCATATCAGCTATTGAAAAGGGCGATTATAACCCCACCATCAATCTATGCATTCGCATTTGTAAAGCCTTAGATAAAACCCTCGACGAGCTCTTTTGGGAATAAGTCGCATATTATACTAAGACCATAAAGAAATCGATAATTATATTTAGTAGAAAATATGGTCGTTCATTACAAAATAACGACATTTCGTGACAAGAGAAAAAATAATAACACATTTTATCTTATACTGTACATGTAAGGTTGGATTGATGAAAACGGAAGGGCGATGCTTTGTTACTTTAGTATCAAGCAAATCTGTTGGTTTCAGAGCGATATCTAGCTACAAGAATGACAAAACTAAACGTAAAGGAATTGAAGGTGATAATATGGCAAATGTTTTATCAATAATGGAAAGAAAATATCAAAAGCTTGATGCATTTTATAATTCTCTAAGTGTTCTTGGGAAATTATTATGTCTTGTTGGTGTTGCAGCTATCTTGTTAATAATTGGTGCTGTAGTGGTACCAAGCATTTATAAAGCTGGTGAAAGCTTTGGTGCGTATTTATATAACAATTTTAGTTCTAACTAATTACGAGGAGGGATTGTGATATGGATAAAATAAAGAATCTAGTTACTGTTTTTATCGTTGGTTATGCGATTTTATGCATCTTAGGAGACTTATCTATAATCAGTTTTGATATAGAATCATTTCTTCCATCCACATATGCTGTCTTATTTACTGTTATCTTTTTTGACTTTACAAATAGGTCGGCAAAACGACATCAAATCAAAGAATAACAGGACTCAATTTGAAACAAAGAATAATTTGAATACAGATTTTGGATCATTTTTAGATAATGTTTTGGTGAGAGGTATTTTATGAAGCAGGTTAACAATTTAAACTTACGCAATGCCATTGTTTCAATGGTTGCTATAGTGTTGTTATGGCTATTTGCTCCAAGTTTGATCAATGATATTTTTAGCATAGGCAAAGAATTTGGGAAAGCATTAGCACAGTGGTTTTAATGTCAAAAAGATTACATCATAAAAAGCTAACAATGAATGAAAAAGACATTAAGTAATATAGAGGAGAGATTATTATGACTAATAAAAAATCGATAATGACATTTATCAGAGCTTCCATATGCCTGTCTGCCGTTGTTGTATTTAGTATGGATTTAATCATGGAAAATAAACTAAATCTTATGTATGTTTTAGGAAGTGCTATATTACTATACCTAATCAGTGACTAAGGTTATCGCCATTGTTAGCGTAGCATCGGTAACAGTTTATGGATAGGGTAAAGGATTAAAGTAGTATGTGATTGCGCTATAAGATTTTAGATAAATAGAGGAGGAATTATAATGCATAAGTATGATAAAATAGCAACAATTCTTTTGGGAGGATATACTTTATTGTATATGCTTAATGACACGCTGGTTGCACAGGGTATTTCTCATGTTAAACTTCCTAACCTTATGTTAGCCGTGTTTTTTTACACAATATTTAGAAAAAAGGTGAAACGCACTACGAAAGTAAATGATCGATTGAAGTAGTCACATCATTAGGAATGCACTAGTAGGTAATCACTTGCCAATCAAGGCATGTATTCAGTTGACCACTTGAGAGGTATCAAAGTAAAAGGAAGGGTACTGTTAGTTATTGTAAGGGTATTTAGTCATTATTAAAGGTGAAAAAAACTCTCTTGACTATTATTTAGATAAATACTTGACTTAAAAAAGTTCCTAGTATCATTTTTAGATGCTAGGAACTTTTTATATCATAATACATTTCTACGCTATTCATCTCCATCCCATCATATAAGGAAAGGCATTCCACAACATATGATAAAACATCGTATAGTAAATACAGTTTGTTTTCTTAAAATAAGCCCCCATCAATAATCCTGGAATAAAGTAATTCAGAAAATCCATATTACTCCACCCCCAGTACCAAAAATGAGCTGATGAAAATATAGCTGATGATACTACTAAATCCAAATGATATTTCTTGAACTTAGACAATAGTGAAAAAGCAATTCCTCTATAAAAAACTTCCTCAACAAATGGAGCTCTAAATACGGAATTATAAAAATATCTTGAAAACCCTAAAATAGATAGAAATTTATATGATTGACCCCAAACAACAAGAGAATCGTCACCGTAAATACTAACTATATAGAACATCACTACTTGAGTCCATAAATATTGTAATATAAAGATTGCTGGGATCCAGAGGAGATACGACCATTTAAATTTGAATTGAAACATCTCTCTAAATCCATAATTCCAGAGCAATGCAATTCCCAAAATACCTCCTAATACTTGCGTACAATCGTAAATTAAAAAATAGGAGTCATCTGATAGAGAATCAAATGGGGAAGTACCCATTATATGATAAGTAAGTAACGGCAATACAATAAGCAATACAGATAATATATTAAAAATATACTTCTTCATCTATGGTCGTCTTTTTCTACCTGGATCAGTATAAACATCCCAATGATCAGGTCTATGTACAACAGTCGTTCCTCCACCTACAAACACAGGAACACCTCCACCACCAGCATATAAAGGATTAAATAACACATTGACACCACCAGTAGTTTCAATTAATTCTGTTGCTTTTAACTCGGTATATTTTGTTTTCATATTATAATCTCCTTAGAATTTAATAATAGTGATCACAAAATTATTATAACATAAAAAAGGAACAAATCAATAGAATTTTTAGAAAATTGCAAATTTTAAATAAGAATTTGAAAGATAATGTCCTCATTCCAAAATGAATTTGTAAATGTATTGAATCTTATCAGGTCCTTTTGGTCATTTTCATCTCATAAACTTTATTTATGCTAGTTATACAAGATTTTTTCAGTAGGTTATATAGATATCTTTGGTTGTGATATAATATCTATATAGAGTTTAGTTATGGAAACTTCCTATGTTGTTAAAAGAAGACTAATATTTTCAAGATACAAACAAAAGGAACTAGATAAACTATGGAGAAGAGGTTAATTTGTGCTTAATATTTTTGTATTAGAGGATAATTTTTTCCAACAGAGTAGAATAGAAAATGCAATAAAGAGGTGTGTTGAACAAACTGCTGTGAGATATAAATTTTTAGAAGTGTTTGGTAAACCAAATCAATTATTGGCATCTATAAAGGAAACAGGAAACCATCAATTTTTTTTCTTAGATATTGAGATTAAAGGTGAAGAAAAAAAAGGTATGGAAATTGCCAAGGAAATTCGCGCTAGAGATCCGTATGCTGTTATTGTCTTTGTGACGACTCACTCAGAGTTTATGCCGGTAACTTACCGTTATCGCGTTTCTGCTCTAGATTTTATAGATAAAGGTTTGGAAGATAGTGATTTTCAACAAGCTATATCAGATGTCTTAGTTCATGCCTTCGACAGTATAGATCATACTATCGCTGAAAATGCCTTTGTCTATAAGACTGATACTGCCCATGTTCAAGTCCCGTTTAGTGATATTCTTTATTTTGAAACCTCTTCAACAATTCATAAAGTAAGTTTAAAAACAAAAACAGGTCAGATGGAATTTTATGGTAAAGTGTCGGATATAGCTAAAGCTGATGAACGACTTTACCAGGCACATCGTTCTTATGTGGTGAATCCATTAAATATCACAAAAATAGATAGAACCAATCATATTGCCTATTTTGAGACTGGCGATTCTTGCTTTATATCCAGGCTAAAACAAGGGAAATTAGTAGAATTGGTGGAGCATAGGAAATGAATATTACTATTTCACCAGGGTATGATTTACTTTTTTTCATTGATATCTTAATAAGGATTTATATTTTTCAACAGATTAGTGGCTTTCAAATAAAACGAAAACATAAAGTGATCATAGCGTTGGTAATAACCTTCGCATCTATTTTTTTTAGTAGGTTGATTCTATTATGGGAGCCTTTCTCGCTATTGTTGGTAGTTCCTTTTTTAAAAACAGGATGGAATAAAACGCAAAAGATATTCTATTCTTTATTACCATTCGTCATAGGCGATATGTTTCAAAGGATGATAGGATTATATTTACGATTTATTTTTGACATTGATATTATTTTGTCTAATAGTAATCCGTTTTTTAATATTCTTTTAACAGTATTATTAGTTCCGTTTTATCTTATATTCTTCAAAGGTCTAAGGATAGACGCTAAAAATCTTCAGGTTGACACTTTAGATCAAGATTTTAAAAAGACATTCATTGGTATGAATCTATTTTTTGTTACCTATTTTTTGATAATACGTAGTATTGTTCAACTTGAAGTTGGTATCGAAAATGGGTTGAATTTAAACATAGATACATATTATATTAGAACCAATGTCTTACTAGTATATTTTATGTTGTTTACAGCTAGTATACTGTATTTGAACTATCAGAAGAAGGAAAAGCAAGACAGAGAAATTCAGGAGTTGAAGGACAAACAGCTAGCGGATTTAGAACGCTATAGCCGTCATGTCGAATCTCTTTATAAGGAAATTCGCAGTTTTAGACATGATTATACTAATATTCTTATCAGCTTGAATGAAGCTATCAAAGGAGAAGACATTGGTGCGATTCGTTCCATTTATCAAGAAGTTATCGCTGACTCTGATAAGAAATTTTATGATGGGAAGTATGATATAGCTCGACTGTCTAATATACAAAATACTGCTGTTAAGAGCTTGTTGTCATCTAAGATGTTGGAAGCACAAAATAAAGGAATCGAGATTTCGGTCGAAGTGGATTCCGAAATGGAACTACCTTCTTTGGAGTTGATAGAATTCATAACCATTTTATCCATTTTATTAGATAATGCCATAGATGCTGCAGAACAGTGTACCAATGGCAATATCATATTTGCTTATTTCCAGGAAGAAAATCGGAAAACTGTAGTTGTTGAAAATACTACAGTTGAAGATAAAGTAGCTACTGCTCAGATATTTGAATATGGATACTCTAGTAAAGGTGATAATAGAGGGATTGGGTTAGCCAACGTCAAAGCTATTTTAACTAATTATCCTAAATCGTCGTTATTAACCAGCAGTCATAATCATCGATTTATTCAGGAGTTGACCTTTATAGATGAAGACTAGTTTTATTGTATCAGACATTTAAATAGAAAAAGCGCATAACATCAGCATTTTAAAAAGTGATGTTATGCGCTTTTCTTATAATTATAGCTATTTAAAAGTTATTTTTCTTGTCTTAACAGGTATTGCAATACAACTAGTTATATTAAATCTCATTCCTGGAAAGTATGATTCTACAAATGGAGAATATGTCATGAGACTATTCCATTCTAGATTTGTTTTTTTGTTACTTATTGGTACTAATTTTATTAGTCCTATTATAGAAGAATTTGCTTTTAGAGGTATTTTTCAAGAAAGGCTTAAAATCTGTGGTAATCATTTATTGAGTGTGTTCATCTCTGCAGCTGTATTTGCCTTTTTTACATGTTTTTGGCATTGATAAACAATTCCTAATGATTTTATGTCAAGGACTAATCTTTTCTTGGTTATACTATAAAACTGATCATTTGAATTATTCAATTGTAGCACATATTCTAACAAATGTTATTGTTACAATTTTACATTACATGTAATCAATAACAGGAGAAGTGACATGAAAAAAGTAGCTGACTTGATAAAAGCCTTACAAAATTTACGACAGGATTTTATTTGCTAAATAAAGTTAGGAAAAAGAGTAAAAATAGACTCAAAACACTTGACTGGATAGGGTTCTTTTTGATATGATTATAAACGGTATTGTTTACCCCATTTGAAAGGCCCCGGAACCCTTCAAATAACTCGTGGACTGGAACATCCACACTGTAAACAAAAACGATTCGTATAGGAGAAATCATGAATAAAACAACATTTATGGCTAAACCAGGCCAAGTTGAACGTAAATGGTACGTTGTTGACGCAACAGATGTGCCTCTTGGACGTCTTTCAGCAGTAGTTGCTAGCGTTCTTCGTGGTAAGAACAAACCAACTTTCACACCTCACACTGATACAGGTGACTTTGTTATCGTTATCAATGCTGAAAAAGTGAAATTAACTGGTAAAAAAGCAACTGATAAGATTTACTACACTCACTCACTTCACCCAGGTGGATTGAAAGCTATCTCAGCTGGTGAGTTGCGTTCTAAAAACGCTGTTCGCTTGATTGAAAAATCAGTTAAAGGTATGCTTCCGCACAACACTCTTGGACGTGCGCAAGGTATGAAATTGAAAGTCTTCATTGGTGGTGAGCACACTCACGCTGCACAACAACCTGAAGTTCTTGATATTTCAGGACTTATCTAAGAGAAAGGAGCATAGAATAATATGGCACAAGCACAATACACAGGTACTGGTCGTCGTAAAAACGCTGTTGCACGCGTTCGTTTAGTTCCAGGTACTGGTAAAATCACTGTTAACAAAAAAGATGTTGAAGAGTACATCCCACACGCTGATCTCCGTCTTGTTATCAACCAACCATTTGCAGTAACATCAACTGCAGGTTCTTACGATGTTTTCGTTAACGTTGTAGGTGGTGGTTATGCAGGTCAATCAGGTGCTATCCGTCACGGTATCGCACGTGCACTTCTTCAAGTAGACCCAGACTTCCGCGATTCATTGAAACGCGCAGGACTTCTTACTCGTGACGCTCGTATGGTTGAACGTAAGAAACCAGGTCTTAAAAAAGCTCGTAAAGCTTCACAATTCTCAAAACGTTAATATCAGCGATATATCAACGTTTCAAGGCACTTTGCAAGTTACTTGCAAGGTGTCTTTTTTGTGGAAAAGTGGGCTTGGTAATCTTTTTGGTAATCTCTTAAGACCTGGTTAAATTTTAGTGGAAAAAGAAAGCTAAGGTTATTTAGCTTTATCGAGGTATTCTGCGAATTTTGTAATGGATTGTTTTTCACCAGCTTTTGTGGCATGGCTATAAGTGTCTAAAGTCATCTGGCTACTAGCGTGTCCTAACCGTTTAGCAGTATTCACAGGATCAACTCCCATTTCAATCATTAAGGTAGCGTGGGTGTGTCTAAATCCATGTGGACTGATTTTCTTGAGATTATGTTGACGAATGGTTCGCTTGAGAATGTTGTTGATGTAGTCAGCATGAAGAGGTTCAATGTCACCTGTTCTTGAGCAGTAAGTAAACATAAAGTCCTTCTCGATGGAAAGAGGTGCAATATGTAACTGTCCTTTTTCCCTGACAGATTCTTGTTTCCATTTGTTGAGTATACCACACGTTTCATCATCAAGGTAGATAGTGCGTACAGAAAAAGAGTTCTTAGTGCCTTTTTCAACGGCATGACCATCTATTCTACCCAGACTTTTACTGATTGTGAGTAACTGAGTGTCTGAATCAAAGTCTGACCATCTAAGTGCATACAATTCACCTTTTCGTAGGCCGCTGTAAGCTAATAGCCTGAACAAAGCATAGTGCTTGTAAGGTTCATTTTCTAAAATGATTTGCAAAAACTGCTGTAACTCACTAACTGACCAGTAATTTTCACTGGCAGTTTTTTTGATTTTCGGCATAATCACCTTGCTCATAGGATTTCGTTCAATATAATTCATATTAATGGCAAATTCAAATATTTTAGAAGTATAAGATTTGATTTGCTTCATGTTTTTGAATGTCTTGGCTTTGTCAGTGATGAAGGTTTGACAGTCTAAAGGACTGATTTTTGAAATTTTCTTTTCTCCAAAAGCAGGAAGAATATGTAGGCGATAGAGGTCGGCAGTTTTGACTGCAGTAGTTGCTTCAACAGTATCTTTGTAAGCTTCATACCACCTTTGATAAAGCTCTTGATAAGTGTAGGTTGTTTGAGCAGTAATATGGACAAAAGTTCCACTGTTCAACTGATGATTAACAGCAGTTTCATGAGCTTTGGCAGCTTTGCGCGTCTTGAATCCTCGTTTAGTATAATATTTTTTCTTACCGTAGTCGTTTAGACCAAGGTAAACTTTAACAAAATAGGTGACTCCTTTTGTAGATTGGTACTTGTGTACAGATATAACAGTTCTCCGTTTCTAAGTTTTCGGAGCTTATGTAATTGAGAAACTGTTCGTTTATTTTTTGTGTCGGTCTTCTTGTCTAATTCGGTATTCTTCAGTCTGAATCCAGGTTTGCCAAATTTCTGACTCTCGTTTTAAACTATTCATGTGTTTAGTGAAAGTTTTCATGAATTCTTCCTCATGATTGATCAAGTAGCGCGCTAAAAAGCGCCTAAAATCGTCTGAGAAGCCTTCATTTAAGGGCATAGACAAATGAATCTCTCCTAGTTCGATTCCTTTCTTAAGCTTCTCCATATCGCTTTTAAAAGGTGTTACAGAAGTAATTTCAGATGTCTTGAAACTATCAGTGACGATTTTTAAATTTGACGGAGCGTACTTTTCTTCGTCAATTCCAAGGATGTATGCCACTGAGACACCAAAATAATCCGCTAACTTTTGAGTATTCTCTTTTTTAGGTTTTCGTATTCCTTGGTTATAGCTAGATAGTGTTGGGTAGGATATATCTAGCGCTTCACTGATACTTTTTATTTTTTTGCCACTTTCTTCTATAAGTTTAGCTATATTATTAGTCATAGATTCCTCCTAATTGATATTCTACCACATTTAATACAAAAAGTATAATATCGCTTGAAAAGAATACAAAAAAGTATTTATAATTTAAAATGTATAATAAAATATACAAATTCGGAGTTTATTTAATTGAGAAATGGAAACGAGGTAATAATATGTCTGAAGAAGCGACTTTAGTTGTTCAACTTCCCAAAGTTTTGGAAAAACAGTTAAGGGCACATTATGATGAAATGGTCTCTACAGCTATTGAAAGAGCGCTAGAAGATAAAGAACTATACAAACCTATGGTTCGGATGGTAGCTCTTTCTAGGTGGCTTGATGTATCAACGACAACCCTTCAAAAATGGACACGAGAAGGAATGCCTACAATGGTCATTGATGGTGTGACTCTGTACGATAAACGAGCGGTCACTAGATGGTTAAAGCAATATGAAAGATAGGAGGTACACGTATGAGTGAAGTACAATGGATTAAGATTACTACAGATATCTTTGATGATGAAAAAATACAGTTGATTGAGTCAATGCCCGAAGGAGATACTTTAATTGTCATCTGGTTTAAACTACTCGTTTTAGCAGGTAAACAGAATTACAGTGGAGTCTTAGCTCTAGGAGATAAGGTCTTTTATACAGAAGAGATGTTAACTACAGTCTTTAGGAGAAAGTCAACGACTGTGAAGCTGGCTCTGAAAACATTTGAACAATTTGGAATGATTGCTTTTGTGGATGGAGCAGTCACAATTCCTAAATGGGAAAAACATCAGAATATTGATGGTCTAGAAAAAATTCGTAAACAAACAAGAGAAAGAGTGGCTCGTCATCGTCAAAAGCAAAAAACTCTAGTAAGTGGGCAAGATAGTTTATCAATAGAATGTAACGTTACAGAAACGTTACCTGTAACGGAAAGTAACGGTCAAGTAACGCAACAGATTAAGAACAAGAATCAGAAAGAGAATAATAATATACTAGATAATAGTTCTAGAGAGACAGAAGATCAGTCAACAACTTATCTCAAACCAGAGTATTATTCCCTTTTGCAAGTGATTGCGGATAGATATAACGATCGTTTTATTTACCCCTATAATTACACCCTAACGCATAAGCAAAAAATGGCGATTGGACAGTTTTTAAACGAAGGCTATATGACTTCTGATGAAGTCTTGGGAATGATAGATCGTATTCCTAATGATGTAGAGTCACCATTAGCCTATTTAATGAGCTCTATGGAGCACCTAAAAGATGAGCGATTATTGGAAGCTAAGGTAATTGCTCATGAAAATGCTAGAAGAAAATATCAAAACTAATAGGGAGAAAAAGATGACAAATTATTATCAACTTGAGAATATGCTGGTGGCTGGTTTTAAATCAGAAGAAGAGTTACAACGGTATCAAGGGTTAAAAGCAGAGTATGAGGAAGAAACCCTGGATTATAGTTTCTCAATTAGAGAAATTGTCAATCAATTAGAAATTATTATCCAGAGTAGAGAAAATGACTTCCCAAATTTAGAAGAAGGACTGTTGCAAGATTATCAGGAACTTGTAGAATATTTGAGGGAATACGATGTGTCTCAGGCAGAAAAATACACAAGGAGAATTTATCGTGGTTGAGCGTTATCGAACAGTTCTGAAAAAATTCTATATCACAAAATCGCAGAATCAAACGCTAAACTACCTTATCAGTTATACAGGTTTAAGGAATTTTTCTAACTATGCTAGGAAAATGTTATTTAAGAAATTCCCTATTGTTGTGGTATTTGATGAAACTTCATTTGAAGACTTGATATTTTCTTTGAGGCGAATTAAAAATAATATCAATCAGTTAGCAAGGATAGCAGAGCAATCTCAGGATCTTCAAGCATTACGAGCTATGACTTACAGTGTTCAAATGATTGAAAAATATGAAAAATCGTTCCTTAAATACCATAAAACGAAAAAGGCGAGGTTACTATCAAAAGTGGATGAATGAAAAATAGAATTAAAAATATCGTGAAGCAAGTCTTTTTGACTGAGGATGAGAATAAAAGATTGTTAGCATTAATGGCTAATGAAAAAGAGTCAAACTTTTCCGCTTTTGCCAGAAAGAAATTATTTAACCAAGAGATTGAATCATGGACGATTAATTTTCCAGAGTATGAGCAACTGACAGAGCGATCCATTCAGATTGGCAGATCAATTAATAGGATTGCCAAGTTGTCAACTCAGGTTGGAAATATTTCACAACAGAATTTTATAGAACTTGGTCAGTTGATAACTCAATTATTGGATGAATTGGAAAAGGGACTCTCAGTTAACCTGAAAAAGAAGTCTATTAAACATTAAATAAGTAAATGAAACCGCAGGAATTTATCTGCGATTTTCTTATGTCCTTCTAAAAAATGATTGTCTGACAATGTCAGCCACCGTGTCTGGCACGGGGAATTTAGAATTGATACAAAAACATAATTTTAGGTCTTTGCGAGCTCATATAGTGTATACACACTATCGCAAAAAAATAAAACATCAGGAAAGGTCGAACCGACAATTTTCCTGATGTTTTTAATATCTGGGGAGAATCCTCAGACCCCTTGAGAAATAATTTGAGATAAAGTTAGAAAATGGTATAATAGGCGGAGATATAATCGTTTTCAAGGAGTAGGTTTTGGAAGAGAGCTTAATTAAATCAAAACAACGTGTTCAAAAACATGGAGAAGTCTTTACACCTGCTTGGATGGTTCAGAAAATGCTGGATACTCCTGGAGTGAAAGAAGCTTGTGAAAGTGTATCTAAGACCTTTTTAGAGCCATCTGCAGGCGATGGTAATTTTTTGCAAGCTATTTTAGAGAGAAAGCTAGAGGCTGTGGTCAGACAGTATGACAAACGAAATTGGAAAACAAAGTCTTTGATTGCTCTCTCGTCCATATATGGCATAGAGTTTTTAGAAGATAATTTGGAAGTGGCACGTTCACGGATGTTTCTTTGTTATTTAGACTGGTACGAGCAAGCTTTTGGAACTAGACTAAATAGCAAAAATGATATCTATCAATCAGCACACTACCTTATTCATAAAAATATTGTGAGAGGAAATACCTTGACTCAGCAGCATCCAGTTACAGGGGAGCCTATCAGGTTCAATGAGTGGCAACTGGTCAAAGGTCATCCAAGTTTGGTAAGAAAAATTCCTTTTGCACTTTCAGAACTTTTGGGTAAGGAAGTAGAAGACGATCGGACAGTCGTGGAAGGACAACTGAGTTTTTTTGATATAGATGATGAATTTATGATTGAGAATGAATCTGTTAAAAAAGCAGATACGATAAAAGAGATAACCATTCAAAAAGTGTATTTACTAGGAGATTAGGCTATGATTTCAAATTTTGATTTTTTGGCAATTGATATAGATACAGCCGAGCTTTTTAGAACCATAAATATGGCTGAAGAAAATTATACACATGGGGACTATGAAGGCACGCTGACTAAGGTGAGAAAAGTTGCTGAGAATACAGCGAGGTTGGTTGCCGATAGAGAATATTTAGATATTAGTGAGCGCGCCACCTTTAATGACGTACTAAGAGAGATAAGAGACTTTATTCCCAATAAAACAATCGTCGATCACTTTTATGATATCAAGGGAAAGGGGAATAATTCTGCCCATGTCCTTAATCCAGAAGATGCGACAAAAGAAAATGCCTTAAAATCACTAAAACAAGTCTTTGACATACTAGCTTGGGTCATGCTGACCTATATTGAACCGGATATTAAAGCCAGTGCAATTGGTCAGTTTTTAGAACCGAGAGCACAAGAAATGTACACTACGGCTGAGCGGAAGTTTATCTATATTCAAACAGTTAACAATGAAAGTGGACTATTTAATGCCTTCGAAGGGACTCAAAAAATTGGTGAGGGTAGCGTTTCTTCGGATGATATTGAGACAGATTGGTCGCCAAATAGTGACTTTTTACGTACTGTTGCCCCAAAACGTATTAATCAATACATGAAAACATCTGGTCTGCCTTATACGCTTGGTTGGGTAGAGCTTGCTTACAAAAAGGCGACCAAGTCCTGGTTCCATGATTATGATGTGCATAATGTCTTGAAGCGTTCAGGGATTAAACAGGCTGAACAACTGGAAGGAACAGAGTGGTTCAAGACGGATTTAGAGACAGCTAAGGCTGCTATTAAAGCTGTTAAAGAAGGTAGAAATTATCTAAATATTACTGCCAAAGAATCATTTATTGAAGAACCAGTTATCACCCTTCGTCCAGAACAAGAGGCAGCGGTCGAGCAGACGCAAAAAGTCTTTAAGAAAAAAGACCGAATGCTCTGGAATGCTAAAATGCGTTTTGGTAAAACCTTGACGTCCTTGCAATTGGTCAAGAATGAAGCCTTTCAAAGAGTGCTCATCATGACTCATCGTCCTGTTGTGGCGGATTCTTGGTTTGATGATTTCAAGAAAATGAAGATGAGCGCTGATGGGTATGATTATGGCTCAGTTAATCAAGGAGAAACGCTTGAAAACCTGAAGCGAGGTGAGAAACCTTTTGTGTATTTCGCTTCAATCCAATTGCTTCGGTATAATGGTGGTCAAACCAATCTGAAAGATTTTGCGGATGTGGATTGGGATTTGATTATCATTGATGAGGCACACGAGGGAACCCAGACAGAGCTTAGTGCTTCGGTAATGAAAGAACTCGTCAAGGAACATTCTAAGATACTTGAACTATCTGGGACACCTTTCAATCTTTTGGATCAATTTGACGAGGAACAAGTTTATACTTGGGACTATGTCATGGAACAACAGGCTAAGAAGAAGTGGGAATTAGAACGTCCAAGTGAGCCAAATCCTTATGAAACTTTGCCAAAAGTATCGATGTACACTTTTGAAATGAAGCATAAGGAACGTTTTTCTGATGAGAGTAAATCGTTCAACTTTAGGGAATTTTTCCGTGTGGCTGAGGATGGTCAACTTGTTTATAAGCAAGAGGTTCGCCAATTCTTAGATAATATCACACATCCAGACAGTCGTACGAACTACCCTTTTTCAACGAAGTCTTATCGTGAAGAGTTGCGTCATACGCTTTGGCTTATGCCAGGTGTTAAGGAAGCTAATGCTTTTGAGGGCTTGCTTAAAGAACACCCTATTTTCGGGAAAGAATATAAAATTGTTAATGTTGTTCGAGGAGCAAGTAGCGATGATGGAATTGCTAACGATGCGGACATAGAGAAAGTTCGTTCTGCTATTGGTAAAGACCCTTCGCAGACAAAAACCATTACCCTGACAGTTCGTAAGCTGACAACAGGCGTCAATATCCCAGAGTGGACAGCTGTTCTCTTCTTGTCTAATACCAATAGTGCCATGAACTACCTACAAGCTGCTTTCCGTGCCCAGACGCCTTTTTCTCATGAGAAATTAGGAATGAAGACGAATTGTTATGTTTTTGATTTTGCCCCTGATAGAGCCTTGACTGTCATGGCGGAGAGTGCCCAGATTAACTCAGGTGTAGGGAAGAAAAATACGCAAGCACAAAAGCAAGCTATGGCTCGTCTTCTAAACTTTATGCCAATCTTAGGGGCTTCAGACAATGGAATGAAGACCTACGATGTGGATAGAATGCTGACACAGCTCAAGAAAGTTTATGCTGAAAAGGCAGTGCGGTCAGGTTTCGAAGATGACAGTCTATATAATGACAATCTTTTAACTTTAACCGCTGATGATGCAAGCATGTTTACCAAACTAAATGCTATCGTTGGTAAGACACAGAGTCAAAAAATGCCTAAGAAAGTTGTAATTAATGAAAATGGATTGACAACTGAAGAGCATGAGCAAGCTGAAAAAGCTAAAAAGAAACCAAAAGCTAAACGAACAGCAGAAGATCTAGAGGTTATCGAAAAACAAAAAGAAGCGAAGAAACAGCGGAAAAATATGATTTCTATTTTACGTGGGGTTTCTATCCGTATTCCGATGATGATTTACGGTATGGCGGTCGATTTATCAAAAGATATCACCATTCAAGACTTTATCAAGCAGGTGGATGATGAATCGTGGAAAGAGTTCATGCCAAAAGGTTTCACCAAGGGAATGTTTAGTGAGATTACCAAGTATTATGATGCTGAGGTCTTTATCGAAGCAGGTCGTATCATTCGTCAGCGTGCCAAATCCTTTGATGATCTGGACTTCATCGAGCGGGCGGAGCAGATTGCAGAGCTGTTTGGGACCTTTAAAAACCCTGATAAGGAAACGGTACTGACACCATGGCGTGTGGTCAATCTCCAAGTATCTAAGTCTGTCGGTGGTTTGAACTTCTATGATGATAACTTTGAGTCGGCGACAGATGGTGCGAGGTCAAATCTTCACTGGGTGTCTAATGAAGTGACTCCATCAATCTATCAACGAGATACGAAAATCTTAGACATTAACTCGAAGACAGGTCTCTACCCTCTTCATAGCGCCATTAGCTTGTATTATCAAAGAGTGGCAGAAAATGATGACAACCATTTTGAAGCTGACCAAGTCTATCAAGAGATTTTAGCGAATAATATCTACGCTATTGCCAAAACACCAATGGCAAAAACCATTACTGAACGTACACTGACAGGCTATCGGAAGTACAAAACCAATGTGACTTATATAGAAAGCCTGACAGATACCCTAAAAACAGATGGTGAACAAGGTAAGAAACTAGTTGAGGAGGCATTTAACAAGGTGAAATTTGATGTAGTGATAGGAAATCCTCCGTATCAGGAGTCAGATAATCAATCAGGAAATGGAAGTGCTCGACCAATCTATGATAAGTTTATTAATTTGGCAGTAGATTTGAAACCAACCTATATTACATTAATAACTCCTAGTGTATGGTTTCTCGGCGGAAAAGGATTGGATGATTTTAGAAAGCGTGCTTTAGAAGATTCACATTTTAAAGAATTTCATAATTACGTAACTCCAAATGATGTCTTTGCAAATGTGAGTCTTAGAGGGGGCGTAAACTTCTTCTTGTGGGATGACAATTTTGATAATAGAAAAAATGATATATTAGTGAATACTTATAAGGATAATCAGTTAATTGATACCGGCTACCGACCATACAGACTAAAAAATATTAATATTTTTATTTCAGAAACAACATCATACAGATTACTTGAAAAATTAATTAACAAAGGATTTGTCGATGTTGAATACGAAAATAATCAACGTATGTTGTATAATCATGTTTCAGAGCGTAATCCATTTGGTTTTTCAACTACAACAAAATTGAATACTAATGAATTTAAAGGAGCAATTAAAATTTATGCAAGTAAGGGAAAGCTTGGATATTGTTTGCCAGGTGATATAAAGAGAAATTCAACTATTATTGATTGTTACAAGGTATTAACTGCATTTGCTAATAATATTGGAACGGATTTAGCAGATGACAATTTAAACACGATAATTGCTTCTCCAGGAAGTATTTGTACGGAGACGTATTTAGTAGTTGGGGCGGATTTGCAACTTAATGAGAAAAGTGCTATTAATCTGTCAAACTATTTAAAAACAAAATTTGTAAGGTTTCTCATTAGTTTAGCAAAGGCAAATCAAAATGGAACTCGAAAAACATATAGGTTTGTCCCTCTCCAAGATTTTACATCCCACTCGGATATTGATTGGTCACAATCCATCGCTGAGTTAGACGCACAACTCTATCGAAAATATGGGCTTTCTGAGGACGAAATCGCCTTTATTGAAAGTAAAGTGAAGGAGATGGGGTAGGAGATATGAGTGCTTTTGATTTGAACGAGGTCATTAGTGACTTAGTGTCACTTAATCAACAACAAAGTTTTGAGCAAAAAATAGAAATCTTTCTTCTTGTGGTAAAAAAGAAAGAAAATGAGATATACAAGCAGGAAAGTGATAATAGAACTAAAAGAGTATTGTTTGAGTCGTTAAAATCGGAATTAGAAAAATCGAGATTTAAAAATCGTGAGGTGATGGCTTATGATGCAGTGTTCAGTAAGAAAAATACTCATGAATTAGTTAATGTTGGTGATTATGAAAATATAGCAACAAAGCTAGAGGAATTTAATGACGAAAATAATTATTTAACTAGTACTCATGGAATGAATGAAAAGAAATTTCACATGTATATGATTTCTTTAAAAACAGATAATCATAAGTACAAAGTATTCGGTAACTTTTCCAATGTTCTAGAACTCAAGAAAAAATTTATATTTGGGAATTTTTCAGACTCAAGGATAGAATTCTCGGATTCGAATAATATCGTGGGATTTAGCAAAAAGATTGAATTATTAGTGGTAGACGATAAGTATATTTTAATCAATCAAGCGGAGGCTAAATTTGAATCAGTCTTTAAGATGAATGCTCTTTTCTCAGGTCAAGCAACTAAGATTTTGGAAGATAATGAAAAAATTAAATCTATATTTTCTGATACCACTCGAAATAAGTTGATTGACAAAGTGAAATCAGGGAAAAGGATGGCGACTAGACTTATTAAAATTACAAGTGATATAGATCGATTTAATAAAACAGTTGACAACATTAAAAAAATTGAGGAAATTATCAAGGATGATACGCATGCCTTTTACGATAAAGTAAAGGATGTAGTCTATTTTGAAGGACAACTTACTGTTCCAGATGGTAAAGAAGTACAATTGCTTAATGCTATTTCTGATGCCTTTTATCATGCAATTTTTTCAGAAACAGATAATGTAGACGAATCGAGGATGTAAAATGAAAAATGGTTATACTTCAAAATGGCTATTATTCATTACTTCATATTTACCGTTATATTTTTGGCTATTATTTAGTAGTGTTGATTACACTCAGTTGGATTTCTCAAAATATAAATTAGAAACTCTAAAGTCTTTTCCTAATATATTTCGCTTGATACTTTTATGCCTTATAATTATATCGCTTGTCGAAATAATTAATCTATTCATTGGCAGCGGATCTGAAATAAAAACATTGCCAAAGGACATGGAAATTTCACCTGAAAGCGATAGCTTAATGAATTATGTAGTGACATACTTTACACCATTACTTTCTTTTGATCTCAATGATATGAAATCGGTTATGATGAATGTGCTACTCTTTTTACTCATTGGATTGATGTATGTAGGTAGCAGTGCAACTTATTTAAATCCTGTTCTGGGTGTATTTGGATTTAAAATTTTTGGTGTATCTGGCTTTCCGCATGCTCATCATATTATTTCAAGTTTTTCATTTGATGAAATAGAAACAATCAAAAATAGAGGAGATGATGTGATTAGATACCGATTGGGTGATGGTATTTATGTTATTAAAGGAAAAAAATAAATTTAATTAACTAGATTTGTTATGAGAAAGGAGGATTAGATTTGAAAACAGAAAAACAAATGAGTAAAACCCTATCTCACTATCAGTTTTCTCCAGAAAGCCAATACCTAGATCGAAAATCAGCCAGAAAGAAACCGTCTGAACTTCTCAAACACTTGATTGCTTTTGCCAATGCGGATGGCGGTCAACTAGTTATTGGTATTGAGGACGAGAAACAGGAAAATATTATCACTGGTTTCAAGGACGGCAGGGCTTATCCTATAGACGATTTCAAAAAGATTGATCGTGAGATGCGTGAGGATCCTTTGGATTTATCTTTTGAGGAAATCCCTGTAATCAATCATAAGGGTGAAGAAGATGTCATTTTAGTTATCTCAGTTGAATTGTCGTCAAACCGAGTGATTGCTGCGCCAAATGATGAGGTTTATCTTCGTCAGGGTGATGAAACAGTCAAGTTGAGCTACGAGCAACGCACTCAGCTCAGCTATGACAAGGGACAACGTTTCTTTGAAGATGAAGTGGTGCCAGACGCCAGTCTGGAAGATATTGATGAAACTATCGTACAGGATTTCAAAAGTCACTTTGATTTATCAGAGCGATCCACAGAGGAAATTCTCAAAGCTAGACGTTTTTGGGTTAATGGAAAATTGACTAAAGCCGCCATTTTACTTTTTGGAAAGTATCCGTCAGCATTCTTCCCTCAAGCCCGTGTTCGTTTTCAGCGATTTGATGGTACGGATATGGGAACAGGTAGTAGTTTTAATGTTATTAAGGAAGTGACTTTTGATGATGCTCTCCCAATTTTGATTATCAAGGTTCGAGATTTTATTCGTACTCAGCTTCGTGAATTTCAGTATTTGGATGACAATGGGCAATTCCAAATTTTACCTGAGTATCCTGAATTTGCCTGGTTTGAAGGTGTTGTCAATGCTGTAACTCACCGTGATTATTCTGTCTATGGTGATCACATTCGTGTGCTTATGTTTGATGATCGACTAGAGATTCATAGCCCAGGGAAATTACCTAATATTGTAACAGTTGAAAATATCAAGCATGAACGCTTTTCGAGAAATCCACGTATTGCTCGAACTCTGACCGAGTTCGGTTGGGTACGTGAGATGAATGAAGGTGTTAAACGTATCTACTCGGAGATGGAATCTGCATTTCTCCATGAACCTAAATTCTCAGAACCTGGGAATAAGGTTGTCCTGACGCTTGAGAACAACATTGTCAGCCGACATCTCCGTACAAGAGACAGCTTGGAAAAACAGTTCTCTGATTTTGGTGAATTAACAGCAGATGAGCAACTGATTGTCCACTATATGTATAATTCAGGCGAGAGAATGACAACGGCAAAAGCTATTGAGCTTACAGGCAGGAGTCGATCATTTGTTGTTAAATTACTTCATAATCTTCGTGACCTAGAAATCATTACTTGGTTTGGTTCAAGTAAAAATGACCGCAATCAGTATTATCTTTTAGTTGATAAATGATTGTAGTCGGATTACTATTAGTAATAAGAATACAGTAGAATACAGTAGAATACAGTAGAATACAGTAGAATACAGTAGAATACAGAAAAAGTGGTTACCAACTTCAAGTTGACAACCACTTTTTAATTATAGCAGTTAGATACCTCATCTATCCCCTAATTCTTTCAAGAGTTCATCGTAGTGGTTCATTGCTCTTCCTAGTTCTCTGTCGAATTCAAATTTTGGCTCAGTTTCACCAATTTCTGCTCCAAGTATCTCTTTAATTTTATTGGGGATTTTAGTAACAGTGCTATTTCCTGTTTTTCTTAACAGAACATTCATGATTCCACCTCGCTTTTTGTATATACATTATAAATTGAATCTATAAAAAAGTAAATTAAATACATAACTTTCTCAACTACATAAGCCCCGAAAACAGATTTTTTGGTAATCTAATGGTAATCCATTATTTGTAGGATTGGGTTATAAGTATCTATTTTTAATGAAAATGAATCTTGAAAGCTTGATATTATAGCCTTTTACAGATATCTGTCTTCTGCCACCCAAAACCAGGTCTCAAAAAAGCCCGCAAGGCATCACAATTCTCAAAACGTTAATATTCAGTTATATCAACGTTTCAAACGCCTTTTGGTTCACACCATTGGGCGTTTTTTTGTTGATTTTTAGCAAAATTCACACCATTACTTTTAAGATTACGATATGCAATCTCACCAACTGCCATAGGAACGACATTTGAGGTGTTGACATAGGTCTTAGTCATGATAGTGTCGCTATGCGTGAGAGCCTCTGAAATGGCTTCTAGTTACTGTGTTTTCTAATAGTTTACTATTTTGGTTAATAAATGCGTATGCTCAAAATAATGATATCTACGTCGAGGCCTCTTAAAAGATAAAAACGCGTCAAGATAAGAGAGAAGTGTTCCACCTTTCTCTTATCTTAAAAATATCATGTCATTGTTCTAGTTATTTTTAATCATTTATCACTTTCTTTTTTTCTTCTACTTTTGTCTTAAACCTTTTTTTCTGTATCTATTTTTTACTAAATGGTTATTCTGTACTCACCTAAGTTCGTACAAATAACCACTTAGTTTCTTTTCTTTTTTATTCTCTGTCGTTTGCCAATGACAACAAGTCAACAGAAGTTAATCATATGTATATTGCTAATTAACCGAGCCCAGTTTTTCAAAATACATATGATTATTTCATATTTATGTTCTCCATTTAATCAATCATCCTATACTATTATTATGCCATATTTTTTGCTAAAAATTTGAATTCTTGAGAGTCTATCAATGATGTAAAAAATGAATGATAGAATATTAGGTTTGTTGTAGTTAAAAAATAGTGAGAATTTAAATTTCGTATAATAGTATCGCAATATCACATTTTGGAGTTATATTAATTTTGTTATTTGTCAAATTAAGATAGGTATTTAATACACCATAGGTAGTCAATTAACAACTATTTACAAAAAATTGAAAATAGTTGTTTTTTTTGGTATACTTTTTTCGAGAGGTGAAAATAGATGAAATTGATTGATAGACCAATTTATATGGATTTTCTAAGACGGCATAGGGACCGTCAAGTGATAAAAGTGATTAGTGGGGTTAGGCGTTCTGGAAAATCTGTTCTCTTTCACTTATTTAGGGAAGAATTGCTGAAATCTGGCATATCAGCTGATCAGATTATTGTTTTAAATTTTGAGGATTTAAAATACTATGATTTACGGGATTTTAGACAGCTATATGACTATATCGAAGCGCTTTTAGTCTCTACTGACCGATACTATATTTTTCTAGACGAGATTCAACATGTGTCTCAGTTTGAGTTAGTGGCAGATAGCCTCTTTATCAAGCCTAATGTTGATCTCTATTTAACAGGCTCGAACGCTTACTTCATGAGTAGTCAATTGGCAACGAATTTAACGGGGAGATATGTTGAACTTGAAGTTTTACCTCTATCTTTTAGTGAATATGTCCATGGTGTTAGTGAGAAAGATTCATCCAAAACAAAAATAGATTTATTTAATGAATATCTATTTAGCGGTTTTCCATATCTTTTACAAACTAAAACATACCAAGAAAGAATTGAGTATCTACAGGGTATCTACAATTCTGTTCTCCTGAATGATGTTGTTTCAAGGTTAGGTGCAGCTAGTCCTGATTTACTGGAGCGTCTGGTTCGTACTTTGCTGAGTAGTGTGGGTAGTCAGGTATCAACGAATAAACTGAAAAATACCCTTATCAGTCAAGGTATTAAGATTGCTAACAATACTCTGGAAAATTACCTAGATGTTTTGACAGATAGTCTTCTCTTTTATTCTGTTCCACGATTCGATGTGAAAGGCAGACAATTATTGCAACGTCTGGAGAAATATTACGCTGTTGATTTAGGATTTAGACAACTTCTTTTACCTGATCATAAGGAAGATTTAGGTCATATGCTTGAAAATTTAGTTTATCTGGAACTAAGACGTCGCTTTTCAAGGGTCTATATTGGTAATGTTGGAAAATATGAAGTGGATTTCGTTGTTGTGACTGACCAAGGGCATTTTGAATATTATCAGGTAAGTGAAACAACCTTGGCAGCAGAAACATTAGAGAGAGAATTACGTCCCTTCCAAAGTATTCAGGATCATTATCCCAAGTATCTCTTGACCATGGATTTTATTCAACCGTCTGCCAATTATGACGGTATCCAAAAGAAAAATATTATAGATTGGCTTTTGGAAGATAGGAAATAGCGAGATGATAGGGCGTTAAGAATGCAAAAAAGTGACCTGTTATCAACTTGAGGCTTCTCTTTTAAGTAGGAAGTCAAATATAAAAAGTTTCTAAGTAACCTGATTCCTAAATTTCAAAGGAGTCGGGTTTTAATTTCTCTTGATAACATTGTATATTATAAAACTCAATGCAGCTTTCCGATTTCCTATCTCCTAAGAAGAAAGTAGTAAAGAATAAGATGTAGTCTTTGAACGAGAGATTACCGTTTTTTAAGTATTCTTCAAAAGCTATGAACCATGGTAGAAGATCTGATTTCGATAAATATAAAATTTGATGTAAAAAATGAGTAATAGAACATTAGGTTTGTTGTAGTTAAAAAATAGTGAGAATTTAAAATTCGTATAATAGTATCACAATATCACATTTTGAAGTAATATTTTATTTGTCAAATCAAGATAAGTATTTAACATAACATAGTAATCAACGCAAATTTATTTACAAAAATTGAAAAATGATTGTTTTTTTTGTCTAGCTTAATTTGACAATTTAGGTATACTTTTTTTGCGAGGTGAAAATAAATGAAATTGATATGCCGGTTTATATGGATTTTCTAATACGGCCTCCAAAAGAAAAATATTATAGATTGTCTTTTGGAAGTATAGAACTCTATCCTACTACCACTTTTCGCTAGCGATTTAATGCTGATGATGGTTAGCTGGTCACAGGATTTAGGGTGAAAAACAAGATAATATCATCACTGGTTTTAAGCATGGCAAATCATATACAATAGACGATTTCAAAAAGATTGCCCGAGAGATGTGGGACACCTCTTTGGATTTGTCTTTTAGGGAAATTTCTGTAGTGAATCATAAAGGGAAGGAACATTTAATTTTGGAGACCTAAATGCAGATGATCAGCCTATTATCTACTACATGTACAATTCAGGTAAGAAGATGACAACAGCAAAAGCGATTGAATTGACAGGAAGAAGTCGCTCATTTGTTGTCAAACTGCTGCATCATCTTCATGATTTAGAAATTATTACCTGGTTTGGTTCAAGTAAAAATGACCGCAATCAGTACTATTTATTGTCTGATAAATAGTTGACAGGAGCAGTTGAATGAACTATTATTTGTAATTACGAATACAGTAGAATACAGTAGAATACAGTAGAATACAGTAGAATACAGTAGAATACAGTAGAATACAGTAGAATACAGTAGAATACAGTAGAATACAGTAGAATACATAAGAGAAAAAGTGGTCTTCAATGTACTGACCCCAAAAAGTTGGACACTAAATTATTGAAAGGATTTAGTTCTGTACTTCACAGTACTGAGTCCTTTTAGTTTTGTCTTAATGCGTTTATTGTTGTAGTAAAAATATAATCAGTAATAGCTTGTTCGAGTTCGTCAAGTGATTGATAGGCATTCTCAAGTCCGTAACACATCTCATATTTTAAAATGCCAAAGAAGGATTCCATCATACCATTGTCAGGGATATTGCCTTTGCGAGACATGGACGGCCGAATGCCCTTAGAAGCCAGGAAATGATGGTAGGACTTGTGCTGATATTTCCACCCTTGATAACTGTGAAGGATTGTCCCATCATATGATTTAGCTGGTAATGCCTTCTCAAGCATTTCTTGTTTTAATTCTGGTGCGTAATAGGTATTTCCCCTTTTTTAGCCACCGCTTCACCGTACCTGTCCATGAGTTTGACCATGTACCTGAGGTTAGACATTTGAACATCATATAGTTGACTAAGTTGAGAATAGGATAACCCATTTGGTTTCAGTTTATAAATCTTGCGTTTGTCATCATAACTTAATGTCATAAGAAAAGCACTCCAAAGTTAGATTTTTTCTGCCTAACTTTTGGGGTGCAGTTCATTGAAGACCACTTTTTAGTTATAATTTCGTTATATTTCCATCTTGCTTGAGGAAATCAATAATCGTTTTCTTTAGTTCTTCAAAATCTCCCTGAAATGTAGCAATCTCAATTGTCTTTTAAAGTCCATCATGTAATGAAAGATTAGAACAGTAGCTATTCATTGCTAAAAACATGTGTAAGGCAAGGACAGCAGTTCGTTTATTAGCGTTGTAAAAAGGATTCTTTTTAATCAGGTTAATCCAGATAATAGCGGCTTTACTGTAGATATCTGGATAGAGGAATTTTCCGAGAATCTCTTGTTTAGGTTGGTCGACAATCATTTGAAGACTATTTGGATCGGCAATACCAATAGGCTCTTTTGGGGAATATTTGCCAATAACCATAACATTGATTTTGATAATATCTTCTGTAGTTAGATACCTCATATATCCACCAATTCTTTAAAAAGTTCATTGTATTGGTTCATAGCCTTTTCTAGTTCTTTATTAAAATTAATGTTATGGTTCAAATTTACGAATGGAGGAATTATTTTCTGAAGATACAAATTCAATTTCTTCGCCAATTCTGCTCCAAGAGTTTCTTTAATTTTATTCGGAGTAGTAGTGATTGTATTATTGTCCATTTTTCTCAAAATAACAGTCATAATATTTGCATCCTTCTGTATATATTATAAAGAAAACATACAAAAAACAAAGTACATACTTGTGTTTAATCAATGCCAAAGTTCTGTGTTTTGTTGTAAATAACAAAATTTTGTGTATCGTAACCTTAAAACGACTGTGAAATGAAGAAAGAATATTCGATAAGTGTAAAGGGTGTTTGAAGAAAAAAATTTATAAACCTTTTTAGGTTTGATTGTTTACTGATAATTATGAAGTTATCGGTTAATCGCCTACGTATAGAGTTTATTCTTCCTATGGACAATAATATGCTATATTAACAACTATTCTTGTTGACAGTATCTCTCGTTAATGTTTTGTGTATACTCCACAATTTTATTAATTTTAGGAATAAAATCTGATAAGATAGTTTGATATCCGCAGTAATTGGAATAGTTATCAATATACATGGAGTTTTTCATTCGTTTACATCCCCCGCCACAAATAGACAAGAAGGGGCAAGAACTGCATTTTATAGGAAGTGACGAAATAGGTCTAGAGTATAGAAATTTTTTTGATATTTTATTAAAAAAAAGTTCCTTAAGCCCTGTATTCTTAATATTACCTAAGCGATACTCATCTAAAGCATAAAAATCACAGGGGAAAACACTTCCATCTCCCTCAATAACATATTGAATGCTACAATTACCTATCAAGCCACATGAATTCACTTCTTTCCGCACTAGTAAGTTAAAGATATCGTCAAAGAGTTTTATTGAAATGTAATTTCCATTTTGTAATTCTTTTAGCCATAAAGGTAATAATTGTAAATAGAATGTTGAGAATCCTTTTGGTGTTAAAGAAAAATTACTTTTTTCTAAACTATTCATATCATCTAAGCAAGGAATAAACTGAGCATACCTTATTTTCTCTGTTACCAGGAACTCAAACACTTTTTTAGCATTTTGAGATAATTCTTCGGTTAGAACACATAAGATATTGTAGTCAATGTCAAACTCATCAAACAGTTTTTTTGTTTGCAGAACTTTGTGAAAAGTTCCTCGTCCTCTAGGATCTAGTCTATTGATATCGTGAAGAACAGGTGTACCATCTAAAGAAAGTCCAACAAGAAAGTTATTCTCTTTTAAAAATTGACACCACTTTTTGTTTATTATAATACCATTTGTTTGAATGGCATAATGAATGGTTATATTCTTTGTTTGCCTTTTTACACAATCTACAAGATGTTGAAAATATGTTAATCCAGCTAAGGTAGGCTCGCCACCTTGAAAACCTATGGTTAATTCATCGCCATCAGCTAGGTCTCTGAAAATATTTTTGATCATTTTTTCTGTAGTTTCAGATGACATCTTACCATAAGAACTCACTTTTCTTAGTGAACTGACATCAGCATAGAAACAATACTTACATCTTATATTACATAGGGAAGAGGCGGGTTTGATTAAAACAGAAACTCTCTTCATACTCATCTCCTTAGAAAGAAAAATATCTCTTACATTAACGACTGCTATTTTGATCAGTTAATATTTTTGTGAATTTAGAATAATGATTCCGGACCTTGTCGTCAATATTAGGGTCAGTAATCAGATAGTCAATATTATTTAAATCATAAAATTGGTAAAAATCAATTTTATTAAATTTTGAGGAATCTGCTAGTAAAAATCTTTCTTGAGCTTGATTTAAAGCAATTGTTTGCACTTCTCCAGCACTTTCGGTAAATGTCGAGATACTTGAATTATAAATGCCATTACAGCTCACAAAAACTTTAGAAAATTGCATGGTTTCAAGTGCATTTGTAGCAATTCTTCCCACAAATGCACCTGTGTTATCTCTGAATACCCCTCCAATAAGGATCAACTCTTTAAAATTTCTTTGATTTAAAATTGAGAATACAGGCCAACTATTTGTGACAACTCTTATATCCTCGTCGATTATTTTATTAGCTAATTGCTCCAAAGTTGTACCTGAACCAATAAATACTGTATCTCCAGATTTAATAAAATTAGCAGCTATTTTAGCTAGATAATTTTTTTCATCAATATGTAAAAATTGTTTTTCAGATTGAGATTTTTCAAAACGAAGTAATTTACTTTCTGCTCCTCCATGAACTTTAATCAGTTCTTTTTTTTCATCTAATTCATTGAGATATCGTCTAGCAGTCATATCAGAAACTTTGAGTTTTTTTGAAATATCTTTAGTTGAAATATACCCTTTGTCATTCACTGTATTTAAAATAAAATCAAGTTTATCCTTTTTGTTCATATTCATTCTCTCTAATATATTTTTCATCACATATATTAGCATAAATGTGTTTATGTTTCAACGAAAAATAAAACAAAAAAACACAAAAAATTAAAAAATAAACAATATAGCATTGATATACAATAAAAACGAACCGATTTGCAACAAAAGAACAAAAATAACACAAAATTTGTTGACAAAAGGAACAAAAAGATGTACATTATAAAATGTAAACGTTAACATTTTGTAAAAGGAGATGCACATGAGAGTCATTATAGGTGCTGATAAGTCGGGAACAAGATTAAAAAACATAATTAGAGAATTCCTTAAGGAAAGTAATTATGATATTTTAGATGTGAGTGATGAAAACAAGGACTTTGTAGATAATACGCTGGCAGTTGTGGATGAGGTATTATCAAATGACGAAAATTTAGGAATTATGATTGATGGATATGGTGTTGGACCGTTTATGACAGCAACTAAGGTAAAAGGGATGGTCGTAGCGGAAGTATCAGATGAAAGATCTGCATACATGACACGTTCTCACAATAATTCTAGAATGATTACAATGGGTTCCGAGATTGTAGGGGAAGGCATAGCCCAAAATATAGTTAAGGGGTTTTTGGAAGGACAGTATGACGGAGGTCGTCATCAGATTCGAGTAGATATGCTGAATAAGATGTGTTAGTAGGGAGGTAAATACATGAAAATTGCAATTGGTTGCGATCATATTGTGACATTTGAAAAAATAGCTGTTTCGGATTTTCTAAAATCAAAAGGTTATGAAGTAATTGATTTTGGAACTTATGATAATACACGTACGCACTATCCTATATTTGGAAAGAAAGTAGGTGAAGCAGTAGCTAGTGGTGAAGCAGATTTGGGTGTTTGTATCTGTGGTACTGGTGTTGGAATAAATAACGCAGTCAATAAAGTACCTGGTATTCGCTCGGCTCTTGTCAGAGACATGACCTCGGCTATTTATGCCAAAGAAGAGTTAAATGCTAACGTCATCGGTTTCGGTGGTAAGATTACAGGTGAGCTTTTGATGTGCGATATCATAGAAGCTTTTATAAAAGCTGAATACAAGGAAACTGAAGCTAATAAAGAGCTTATTGCAAAAATTTCGGCAGTAGAAACTCAAAATACAGAGCAAAATAGTCCTGAATTCTTTAAAGAGTTTATAGAAAAATGGGATCGTGGAGAGTATCACGATTAGAGGTAGAAACAATGAGATATCTTGTAATTAGTCACGGCCCTATGTCTAGAGGTGCTGTAGAAAGTGCGGAAATGATTTTAGGCCATCAGGAACATGTTAGTGTGTTATCTGTTACTGTAGATTCTACTATTGACTCTATGTATGATGAAATTGTAGAGTTGGTTTCAAATTTTCCGAATCAAGAATGGATTATTTTAACAGACATTATTGGTGGCACACCATTCAATGCGGCGTATCGCTACTTGGAAAAAAATTCAAATGTAATTATTGCCACAGGTTTTAATCTACCACTCTTGATTGAGTTGTTCATGCAACCTAACTTGAAACTGGAAGATGCTAAAGAAACAATTAGAAATGCTCAATTAAATAGTATGTCTATTGTTGATAAGGTTGAAATGGTAGAAACAAATGAAGAAGATAGTTTTGATTTATAAGGAGGAGAAAAACAATGGCTATTGAGTTAGTTAGAATTGATGATCGATTAATCCACGGACAAGTTGCTACAACATGGACCCGTAATTATGAAATTGAGCAAATTTTAATTATTAACGATGATGCAAAGAATGATCCAGTTCAACATAGTGTTGCCAATTTTGCTGTTCCAGCAGGTGTCAAGGTTGTTATTTTTGGAGTTAAACAATTTTCTGAAGTAATGAAAAAAAGTCAAATAAAAAAACGCACAATGCTTCTGTTCGCCAATCCTATAGATATTAAATTCTTGGTTGATGAAGGATTAGAGATTTCGGAAGTTAATGCAGGGGGAATGAGATTTAAAGAAGGTAGAAAGAGACTTGAGAAAGCAATTTCTGTTACAGAAGAAGAGCATCAAGCATTTGTCGATTTAATTGAAAAAGGTATCCATATTAATGTGCAAATGGTACCAAAGGATCCTAGAGTTGATTATAGAGAACTTTATTAAATTATAAAATATAAAAATAAAAAAGAAAGGAGAAAATCAAATGATTTTCAAAGCGTTAATTGTGGCTGTTTGGGCAGGTTTTTGTGCACTTGATCAGTTTGGGCCGCATCTTGGCTTTCGAAAACCATTATTAGCCGGTGTAGTAGTTGGTTTCTTGTTAGGTGATCCATTACAAGGTTTAATTATTGCTGGGACACTTGAGCTATTGTGGTTAGGGACAAACAATGTTGGAGCATATCAACCACCTGATGTCATTTCTGGTGCTGTTGTAGGAGTTGCTATAGGTATTTTATCTGGGGGTGGTGAAGCAGCCGGTGTTGCTGTAGCAGTTCCAGTTGCTCTTCTTGTTCAACAGTTGAGTATGATTATCTTAACAACTAATGTTTCTTTGGTACATAAGGCGGATAAAATAGTACAGTCTGGTGAGTTTGGAAAAATTGATAAATTGCAGTATCTAGGAGGACTATTTTTCTTTCTTAGTAGAGCAATCCCTGTTTTTATAGCGGTTTGGCTTGGAGCTCCTGCGGTTGAAGCAGTGCTTGATATCATTCCACCTTTCGTATTGACAGGTTTGACAGTTGCTTCTAAATTGATTCCTGCAGTAGGTTTAGCGATGTTGTTGTCAATGATGCTGAAAAAAAATATGTGGATTTTCCTCACATTAGGTTTTGCATTGTCCACATTTTTACAAATTCCAACAGTTGGTATAGCTGTTTTTGCTTTAGTTGCAGCGGCATTATATGATATATTGATGAATCGAGGTGGAGAAATAGTTAATGATACCACTGATGCAACTGGTGTAGTAGTTGCTGATGGAGAAGGAGAATTTGATCTATGACAAATGAGAATACAATTACAAAAAAAGATTTGGATAAGATGTTTTGGCGTTGTCAGATGATTCAGTTCTCTCATAACTATGAACGCCTACAAAGTTTAAGTACACTTTTTGCATTGACTCCAGTATTATCTAGGCTTTATAGAGGTAAAAGTAAGGAAGAGTGTGTCAATGCTCAGAAACGTCATTTAGAGTTCTTTAATAGTCATCCGGTTTTAATTCCGTTTATTTTGGGGGTAACGACAGCCTTAGAAGAATCGACAAGCGAAGATGAAAAAGAGTCAGTTATTGCGGTTAAAACAAGTTTAATGGGACCACTAGCTGGTTTAGGTGATAGTTTGTTAAACTTCACTTGGTATCCTATTGCTGGGAGTATAGGAGCATCATTTGCAGTTCAAGGGAACTGGTTGGGACCTATTTTAATGTTCCTATTGATTAATTGTCTATATTTTCCACTGAAATACTATGGTATTCATATTGGCTATAGTAAAGGGAAAGAACTACTAACTTCAGGAAGTGGTAAGAGGATTTTAGATAGAATTTCTACTTCTGCTAATGTTTTAGGTGTAATGGTTGCAGGTGCTTTGATTACGACCACTGTGAAGCTGAATCTAGGCATAAAATTTGGTGAAGGCGATGGAGCGATTGTTGTTCAAGAAATGCTAGATAAAGTAATACCTAATTTACTACCATTATTGCTAACATTATTCTGCCTATATTTGATGAAAAAATGGAATGGTAAATATGTGGTCTCAATGATTTTTGTTATTATCGGAGTGGCTATCGTATTATCATATTTTGGTATAATTGTTTAATTTTGAAATGAGGTAGTATATGAAAGTCGTGCTCATATTAATGGATACATTACGTAAGGATTTTTTAAAAAGCTACAATCCAGACTCATTTGTATCAACTCCTAATCTAGATGCTTTTGCTCAAGATTCTACGACTTTTGATAATCATTTTATAGGTTCTACCCCATGTATGCCTGCCCGTCGTGATATCATGACGGGCCGGCTTAACTTTTTAGAGAGATCATGGGGACCAATTGAACCTTACGATATTACGGTATCAAAAGTCTTACAAAAACATGGTGTGTATTCTCATTTGACGACAGATCATACGCACTATTTTAGAGTAGGAGGAGAAGGATATATTAATCAGTTTACAACTTGGGACTTTCACCGAGGACAGGAAGGAGATCCCTGGGTTTCTCGTATTAAGGATCCTGAGTGGATGCCAGAACAATATTATGGAAAACTGCGTCGTCAATATCAAGCAAACCGAGAGACATGGTATGAGGATGAAGAAAAATATCCTACACCCAGAACTTTTAAATCTGCCTGTGATTGGTTGGAATTAAATAAAGATGAAGATGATTTTTTCATTCAAGTTGAAGTTTTTGATCCTCATGAACCTTTTGATGTACCAAGTAAATACATGGAAATGTATGATGATGTGTATACAGGACCATATTTTGAAACTCCAAATTATGGAGAAGTAGATGTTCCAGAAGAGGCTGTTGATTATATTCGTAAACGTTACGCAGCTTTAATGACAATGACGGACGTTCATTTTGGGCGCTTAATAGATAAAATGAAATCTTTAAATTTATATGAAGATACCCTGATTATTGTGACGTCCGATCATGGCTATTTTTTAGGAGAGCGCAACTTATTTGGCAAAAATTATATGCACAATTACAATGAGTTGGCAGCAATTCCATTGTTTGTAAAAGATCCTATAAACCGAAAAAAAGGCGAACATGTTAATACGGTGTCACAAAATATTGATATTATGCCAACAATTTTAGAGTATTTTGGAATTGATATACCTACAGATGTGCAAGGGAAATCTTGGTTACCATTATTTGATGGTAGAGCAAATGACAAAGAGTATGCAGTTTATGGAGCTCACGGCATAACAGTAAATATTACAGATGGTCGATATACTTATTTCCGTGCTCCTAATGCAAAAAATTATCCCTTATATGAATATGCAGGTATTCCGACAACAATTCGACATTATCTTGGTGAAAATAATCCGGAAGATATACAAATGGGACAATTTTTAAAAAGGACCAAGTATCCTGTTTATAAAGTTCCTATCAAGCAAGCAGCTATTTTAGATGGGCTAGGTGATATGTCTGATTTCACCAAAGATAGTTTATTATTTGATATTTCCGTAGATAAAGAACAAGAAAAGCCAATTCATGATGATATTCTAGAAAATCGAATGAAGAAGATTTTAGTTGATGAATTACGGAAACTGGATGCACCAGAAGAGCAGTTTGAACGCTTAGGTCTTTTGGATGTGAAAGATTTAAACTAAGAGAGGATATCGGATGATTTACATTCCTGGAGGTACTTATCAGATCGGTTCAAGCGATAGTATTGGCTTTGCATATGACTATGAAAGTCCTAGAACAAAAGTAACTGTCGATCCATTTTATATTGATGAGACGACTGTTACTAATAGTGAATTTTCACTTTTCGTTAAAGAGACAGGATATGTTACTGAGGCTGAAAAAATAGGTTGGTCATATGTTTTTAGGTATTTTTTAGATACTGAAAAATTTCCAATCGAAATTTATAAAACTCCATGGTGGATTGCTGTTGAAGGGGCTTCTTGGAGAAATCCAGAAGGACCAAATTCAAGTATTTCTCAACGATTAGACCATCCTGTTGTACATGTCACTCGTAATGATGCAGTTGCGTATTGTCAATGGGCTGGCAAACGTTTGCCTACAGAAGCGGAATGGGAAATAGCTGCTCAAGGAGGTACCAATAATGAACATTATTATTGGGGAGACAGTTTAGAACTTGATGGAGAGCATTTTTGTAATACATGGCAGGGTCAGTTTCCTGTTCAAAATACTTTAGAAGATGGTTATGTTGGTACAGCACCAGTAAAAACATACTCGCCCAATCCGTATGGTCTTTATCAAATGATTGGTAATGTTTGGGAGTGGTGTGTAAATCCAAGTAAAATAGAATTGAACACATTTAGATTTGTAACCGGAAAAGATTTTTGGAGAGAACATCAAATCTATGACGATGAGAGTTATGCTATAAAAGGTGGCTCGTTTCTTTGCCATTATAGTTACTGTAATCGCTATAGGATGTGCGCAAGAAACGGAACAACATCTTCGTCTAGTAGTCAAAATATGAGCTTCCGTTGTGTGAAGGATGTTTCTGATATTTAGAAGTTAATCATAAAATATGATAAAAGGTATACTATATTTCATTGTAATCATCATAGCTAATACAATAGGAGCCATCTCTGGTATGGGTGGCGGTGTTATTATAAAACCAGTGTTTGATTTCGTTGCTGTTGATTCGGTAATGACGATATCATTTTATTCTTCAGTTGCTGTTTTTGTAATGTCAATTGTATCCACTGTAAGACAAATCCAATCTGGACAAAAAATTAGTCCAGCTATCATAATTTATCTTGCATTTGGATCATTGATAGGTGGCTATTTAGGGAATATGTTATTTGATATTCTTATTTCAGTAGCGGGAGATAGACTTGCTCATTTGGTGCAATTAAATGTGACTATAGTTGTTTTAATCTTTTCACTTTTAGCTTCAAGAAATTTTTTTAGGGAATATTGCCTAACCTTATGGGCATGGTATTTTCTTTGTGGTATGATTCTTGGGTGCTTGTCAAGTTTTTTAGGTATTGGTGGTGGACCTATTAACGTTTCTCTATTTATGATACTGTTTAGTATTCCTATTAAGACAGCTACTATATACTCAATAGCGACGATATTTTTTTCTCAATTATCTAAAATCATATCATTGATTTTACTATCGCACTTTAATCAGTTCGACAAAAATATATTAATATTCATCATAGTTGCAGCGATTTGTGGTGGGTTGCTTGGATCAAAGCTAAGTCGAATTTTATCAGAAAGCAAAGTGGTCTTGATTTTTCAATTGGTTGTTATGGGGGTCTTATTAATCAATATATATAATATATATGTGCTGATTTGATTTTTTAATCCTCTTTTTATAATTATAGTTGAAAACACGAAGCTTCCTCAGCTTAGAAAAACAGAGGTGCGCTTTTGATATACTGTCCTTATAGTGCTTAGCTGATAAAACTAGCTTCAGACCGAAGACCAACTAGTCCATTTACTAGTTGGTCTTTTTGTTTTCTGTATTATTTTTGAAAAAAATAGTCTAAAAAAGTGGTTTAGAGCAATATAAACAGGAGTCAGGTGTCTTAAGTTATAAAATTCTTTAAGGAACAGAGCTACTTTTTAGGATCTTGTTCGTAGTAAGTACGGCTCTTTTTTCGAGTATATCTCATAATGTTTCTTTGGGTATAGATAATTTATTAATTCAGAAATAGGTCAAAATAAAGACTCTTCGTCAGCTTAATGCAACAATTGACGAAGAGTCTTTTATAAAGTGTTCATTATAGTACATGAACTGAATTAATTAATTCTAGTTGAAAGCTGATAAGATAGTAAACTACAACTTTTCTAGTATTTTACCAAGCAGTTCTTCTAATTTTTCTAAGTCCCCATAAACTGTTCCGTCCATATAAAGGTTATAAACTTCATCATCTTGTTCCACTCGCATTTGTGCAGAATAGCCTTTTGATAAAGTTAAGGAACGAATAACTTCTCGCTGAGTTTGTCTATTCCCTTCGCGAAAGGGATGGAAATAATTAAGGTTATCAAGAATTTTTGCTAATTGTCTAATTATCTCTTCTTTTGAATTAGCAGTTTGATGGTAGGTATGAATAAGTTGGTTTAGATATGTTGTGGCAGTACTGAAAGATTGTATTGGCATAAAAGGATTGCCACTTTTCGAAATATTCACCTTGCGATATTGTCCCGACCAAGCATATACATCTTGAAATAAATAGTTATGAATGGCTAAAATATCCCTAATAGAAAAGACTTCAATGGTTTTTAAGCGCAAGTCTGCAAGCCTTCTAGTAACGAATAAATGCTCGTTTCGATAAGCTTCTTCAATATTAGTGATATTTTGCTTGTTGACTAAGACTGTAGAATTTGGATAGGTATATTGGTGATTAGGGTCTATGTACTCGTAGCCTTCGTACTGATTTTTAACCAATATTCAGTTCCTTCCGTTTGTTGATGACATAAGTTTTTAAATCAATCACATCTTGGACAGTAGGTTGATAATTTTCAATCATTGATGATCCGATGGCATACCAGATGGTATCAAAATCTGAAAAGTTATCAAAAGGAATCCCTAAAATTGTCAATTCTTCTTTATTGACATCGAGAGTCATGGCGTACCTCCTTGTATAATGTTTCATCTATTATATCATAAAATCGGTGCTTTCGCATAAAGTGATAAAGACTGTTATTAAAGCAGTGCTTTATGATAACACAATTTCTTCATGAAAAAGAATTCATCTACCCACTAATTCTTTCAAGGGTTCATTGTATCGCTTCGTGGCTTTTTCGAGTTCTTTATTAAAATCAAATTTTGGATCGGCTTTAAGAATAGTGGCATCATTTTCTGAAGCCACAAATTCAAGTTCTTTCCCAATTTCTGCTCGAAGAGGTTCTTTAAGTTTATTAAAAGTATTGGTTTTATTATTGTTCGTTTTTTTCAAAATAACACTCATATTCTTTGCCTCCTTATGTATACATTATAAAACAAACATACAAAAAACAAAGTAAATCCGTGTGTTCTGTCAATGACAAAATTGTGTCTTTTTTCACAATGCAATGGTGTGAACTTTTGGTATTTTTAGCTCAATTCTTGGTTTTTTAGGGGTAAAATTCACACCATTCAGATGACATTATTTGAAATTCATTGAAACTACGCTTTCAGAAAAGCGTGGAAACGCCTGATATTAAAGCTTTTTGATATTTATTCAAATGGAATATTGTCAAACCAGGTCTTAAGAAAGCTCGTAAAGCTTCACAATTCTCAAAACGTTAATATCAGCGATATATCAACGTTTCAAACGCCTTTTGGTTCACACCATTGGGCGTTTTTTTTGGCTCATTCTCAACTGTCGTGGTTGGATGAAAAGCTAATATCTGGAGAGAATCAAGTTGCTTCTCTCTATTTTGATGTTCAAGGCAATCAAAATCCTTTTTTAAAGTTGTCATCTTTCGGAATCCAAAGGCATTTCGTTTGATGACTTTGATAAGGTTATTTGTGGCTTATAGTTTGGCATTTGAGTAAGGTAGCTTTAAAGCATTGATAATTTTGTCTCTGACAATGTTGTCATTTTGGGGTAAGATAGTCCAACTTAGCGATGATTTCCTTATGTGTTCCCGCCTCTTTATAATCCAAGATAGTGATATTAGTTTTTTTTATTCCGAGTAGGTTTGTGATAAACTCATCGCTTTTTTATTTTTAAGCTCGGGAATAACTAGTCACTTCCCTGACTAGTTCTTTATTCCATATGAGTCTTTCTAATGATGGTTTGGATGTTTTTCATTATAGGTCATATGGGACTTTTTGATAATCAAAAGGCCCTATAATCTCTATGGTGGAGTTACCCACTACAGAAATTATAGAGCCAAAATAGCTACTGTATTATCTTATTATTTGGCATAAAACCTTGATAGACTTGGTAAATGGTAGAAAAGAGCCTTAAGTAATCAAGTAGCCTAAGTTAGCGTCTTTAGACGCAGCTGGCGGAATCGTCTTACAGGAGAGGGTGTACAAGCTACCTGTTTTCAAGGGGTGATTAACGTATAGTAGATAAATCAATAAGTGACTTTGATTATCAATCAAGAGTCTGTGTTGGATTTTTAATGATTAATCTTGTAGGTATCGTGATAATAAAATATAACTAAATGAGTGGTAGGGATAGTTTATCAAAGAAAATAAACGATATGTTAATTAATGGTTACTAACAACTAAATTTGAAATAATAAAACTATCGCCAGATGGCTTGAGATAATAAACTTTTGTTTTGCGACTGACAGTATTTGGTGTATTATCAATATAATGAACGGTAAAATCTTCATAGGTAGAAACAACAATTACATCATTTTCGTCTTTAATATCTTTAATATTTAGAGCACCTGGTGTATAGTAATCAATTTTAGCTTCTGCTACACCACCACCTGTTGTCCAGGCTACCATTTCGTTATATGAGGCACTTGAAGTATCATAGTACTGTGCATAATAGTTTGCTCGATTGGCTATTGAATTAAAAACATCATTGCGATAAGAATTTAGGAAATTGGTTATTTTTTCATTTCTTGCATTCAGCTCATCTTTTGCTTTTTGAGCATCTAGTTCTTTCGCTTTTTGAGCATCTAATTCTTTGGCTTTTTGAGCCTTTATACTGTCAGTGATACGCTTCTGCAAATCGTTTGATAAAGATAAAGAAACGTTTATATTTTGATCTGAAACTAAGATCTCTTCTTTATTGGTAGTATAAGAGTTTCCATTGTGTTCAAATTTTGAATAGATCTCAAGTTTTTGTCCATTTACAACTTGAAGTTCAGCTGTTAGACCATCAGCAACTTTTTTGCCATTAATGATGAGCTCAATTTTTTCAACAGATTCAGCTATAGAAGGTAGTTGGATGTTTATTTGTTTTTTGTTTGTTTTTAAATCTAGCTCTAATTCATTATTTTTAAGTTTATCCAAGTCTAATATAATTGTTGATTCAACTGTACCTAAATCGGTATTACCTTTAACAATCATTTCACTTTCTGACAGCTTGAGATTTTCAATACTTGTGATACCATCTTTTTTTAAAGGAATCATTTTTTTGCCGTCAACAGTGGCAGTCCCATCAGATAAATTTGTATTTATTTTAGCTTTTACAGGGTGAGCTATTGGTTTAAATTGTGAAAAAATACCGAATAGTTTTGATTGCTCTTTAAAGCTTATAATAGTGTTCTCTCTATTATCAGTTAGCTTGTGTTTTCCGTTTGATTTGATAATATTTTCAAATTCGGTGTCTATATTTTCAACATTCTCAAGAGTATAATGAATAAGGGATTTTGCATCCGATTTAGACCATTTTACATCTTTGGATGATAATGTTTTTGCAATTGAGCTATAATTTTCATCATTGATTTCTTTAATGAAGTCATTAACTGCCACATCAATTCCTGTTCTTGAGTCGAGATAGAGATATATTCCACCTAATGATAAAACAATTAATCCCAATAGAGTAAGTAATTTTGTTCTCAATTTTATTTTTTTGGAAGTAGGAATATTTTCGATGATTTGAACAGGTCTGTTTACGGTTGAATGGTATGGTGGAGTTTGTTCAGTTGTTATTAGGTTAAAACTATCACTATTTTGCTGCTGTTCTGATTGTGAGGGTAGTTGTTTTTGATCAATCTTGTTTTCTGTTGCAGCAATTTGATCGTTAATATCGATATTATCGCTTTGGTTTGGCAACTGTTCTGACTCAACATTTGATTCTATTTTAATATCATCTAGTGTTGATAAATCAAATTGCATATTTTTTGCGTATAGAAACTCTTCAGCTGTCGGTTTACGATTAGTTAATTGTTCAAATTTTGATAGCCATTCATTTTTTGCTGATAAAGAATTGTAGGCGGGGGGACTGTCTGATGTTTCATCAGAACTTGCAATTGTTTTAATTAATTTTAAATCAAAGTCACTCTTCCTACCAGCTATGAATTCTTCAGGTTTGGGTTTACGACCAATAACTTGTTCAAAAAGTTCAACCCATTTTTCTTTAGTTGCCATAATGATCTCCTTTAAAAAACACTACTTACAAACATCTGTGCAACCATTGATAAACCGGTAGAAAAGAAGATAAAGGTAATGATGGCATTGACCAAGATTCCTAAAGAAAAAATGTAAAATTTATCCATTTTGAAGTTATTGGTTAATAATGAGAGTGTATAAAGACTACCTATAGGGATAATTAACATTGCTACATTAAACAAAAAAACAACTAAAGTATAAATGCCCAAAATTGATAGTATGAAACTCATTGCAAACAAAATAATGTTAATTGCATACAAACGTCCAAACCAGTCGATAGTAAACTTAAATGTGAAGTTAGTATCTCTGTATACGAAACGCTTTACAATGTACGCTGAAAAAATTACTGAAAAGAGTAAAAAAGCCACTACTACAAACAGTCTGAAGAACATTTGGAATCCCATGCTAGGAACCCCTGGATATGTATAAGAATAGAGCTCACTTGTCAATTCTGATGGGAGAAAATTTGAGAGAAAACCAGAAAAGATTCTTCCGATTCCTTTAAGTGTGTAGAAGATAGTCAATGTAGCAAAAAAGACTTGCAACCCTAATGATGTCAGCCCGTTCCACTTTCCTTCTGACAAAATGTATGATGTTGGATTTTTCCAAGATGAGGTTAACCACTGCCAAAGTTTGTTAAGATAGATTGAAAATGAAGATGGGACAGCAACTTGAACGTTATAAACTTGTGAATTGGGATTAGCTCCGTGCCCTTGCTGAGTGAATGAGTTTTGAAAATGAGCATTACCTTGATTAGCCTGCGAAGTGAATTGTTCTTGAGTTGTTTGATGATTAGAATCAAACTTGATTTCTGAAGTGTTAGCTGAACTATCTGTAAACTCTCCACTTAGTAGAGCCTTATTTATTTCCTCATGCGTGGCTGCACGACCGTTGATTGCTTCAAAATAGTCTAACCAGTCTTGTTTGTTCATTATATAGTCTCCTTTAAATAAAATTAAGTTATTATAATTATATCACAAATGATATGTCTTTGTAGTGCATATCGCTAACATTCTGTAATTTTTAATACAGTTATTTGATATGTTTTAGTTTATCAACAATATTTTATGTGTGTTAGTTACATTAGCATGTTACTGCTTTTTGTCCAGTTTTTTTCCAAGATTGATGAGGTATTGTTTTAAATCATCTTTTACTTGTGGATGTTTCAAGGCATAGTCGATAGATGTTTTCATGAAACCAAATTTATCACCAACATCATAGCGTTTGCCTGTGAAATTACGGGCAAAAACACGCTGTGTTTTATTAAGTGTGTCAATAGCATCTGTTAATTGTACTTCATTTCCAGCACCTGGTTTTTGGGTTTCCAAGATACCAAATATTTCAGGAGTGAGTAGATAGCGACCGATGATAGCAAGATTACTCGGTGCTTCTTCTGGTGAAGGTTTTTCAACAAAGGTATTAACGCTATACAAGCCGTTAACGCCTTCGCCTTGAGGGTCGATGACACCATAAGCTGACACCTCGTTTTGAGGGACTTCCATAACAGCAATAGTTGACGCATGCGTGGCTTCGAAATCCTCGATGAGTTGTTTGGTGAGAGGAATTGCAGCCTCGTCTGTGATATCCATGAGGTCATCACCGAGCATAACGACAAACGGTTCGTTACCGACAAAAGCTTTAGCTTGGAGGACGGCGTCGCCGAGTCCGCGTGGATGGCTTTGACGAATAAAATGTAGTCGAATACCCGTGGTTTCATCAACTAACTTTAATAAATCGTTTTTCCCTTTTTCTTTTAAATTATGCTCTAACTCAAAGTTTGAATCAAAGTGGTCCTCGATAGAACGTTTCGATTTTCCAGTAACCACCAAAATATCTTCAATGCCAGATTTTAAGGCTTCTTCGACGATAAATTGAATGGTTGGCTTATCTACTATAGGTAACATTTCTTTAGCCAATGCTTTGGTAGCAGGTAAGAAGCGTGTTCCTAAACCCGCTGCTGGAATAACAGCTTTTTTGACTTTTTTCATTTTTAGACTCTCCTTTTCATTTATGACCATTCATTTTCGGCTTTGAACTCATTAGACATTAACTCTAAAATGCTATCCTTGATATTGGCTTTCTCGTAAATGACACGGTAGATGGCACTTGTGATAGGCATATAAACACCTAATTCCAAGGCTAGTTCATGGGCAACTTTTGTAGTTGAGATGCCTTCAATTACCATGCCCATATTAGCTTCAATATCTGCTAATTGTTCACCACGACCAAGGGCGTGACCGGCTCTCCAGTTACGTGAATGGACAGATGTTCCTGTGACAATCAAGTCGCCAACCCCTGATAACCCTGAGTAAGTCAGTGGATCAGCTCCCATTTTAACACCTAGTCTAGTAATTTCTGCTAGTCCACGTGTAATGATGGCTGCTTTGGCGTTGTCTCCAAAGCCAAGTCCATGTATAGCGCCTGCTCCAACAGCGATAATATTTTTTAAAGCTCCTGCCGTTTCAACACCAATGACATCATTTGCGGTGTATAGACGGAAGTAATGATTGCTAAAGAGTTTTTGGACATACCTCGCAGCCTCTAGATCCTTGCTGGCAGCGGTGATGAGTGTAATATCTCGGACAATAGTTTCTTCAGCGTGACTAGGTCCTGAAACGACAACAATTTCACTTCTGTAAATGTCTGGAATTTCTTCTTCTAGGATAGTAGACAAACGTTTGTGTGTTCCTGGTTCGAGTCCTTTTGAAGCATGCATCACAGTTACCTTGTGTTTTAATGTTTTAGCAACTTGTTGAGCAACGATGCGAGTCACTTTGGTTGGTACGACAAATAAGATAGCATCTACATTGTCAAGAGCTTTTTCTAAATCAGTATAGGCGATGATAGTATCGTCTAAGGTCACATCTTTAAAATAATGGCTATTAGTATGATAGGTATTGATTTCATCGATTTGTTCTGGGATGTTTCCCCATAGTCTGACCTCATGACCATTATCGTTTAGCACTTGAGCCAGTGCCGTTCCCCAAGAACCTGGTCCAAGGACAGCAATAGATTGTCGTGTCATGTTTTCTCCTAACGTCTCCATATTTATTCCATTATATCATAAAATACGTGTTGACGTTTGTTGATGAGGTATTTATATGTGTTTAATATTATTGTACAGAAATGGTTAAATCGTCTGATTTGCAATCTAATTTTTATCTCTAGTGTGAATATTATGGTAAACTAGAAACATTATTAAAAAGTGGAGAGGTTATCTCCCTTTTTTCATTGGAAGTCTTAGGGAGGTAAAGATGTTTAAACATGCGATTTTACGATACAAATGGTACGCTTTGGGATCGGTTGTAATGGTTTCCTGCATGGTTGCTAGTGCTTTGTTACAACCACAGTTTTTGAAAGATGTTCTTCAAGCAGTTATCGCTAACGATTCAGATAAGATTATGTCTATAGGAGTGGTTTTAATTGGGATAGCTGCCTTGGGTATGGTGGCTGGAGCTGTCAATACAGCCTTAGCTGCTAAGATTGCACAGGGTGTTTCTGCTGATATTCGTGAAAAGACCTTTCGTCAAATTCAGACCTTTTCGTATGCCAATGTAGAGACCTTTAGTGCGGGTAATCTTGTTGTTCGGATGACAAATGATGTCAATCAAATTCAGACTTTAGTCATGATGATTTTCCAACTCTTGTTACGATTACCCCTCTTGTTTTTTGGTGCTTTTATTATGGCAATAAAAACCTTACCAAGTCATTGGTGGTTGGTGGTTTTAATGGTCGTCTTAATAGGTGCTATCATGATGGCCATTATGGGGGTTATGGGACCACGTTTTGGGAAATTCCAACGCTTGATGGAGCGATTGAATGCTATTGCTAAGGAAAATCTGCGTGGCGCTCGTGTGGTCAAATCTTTTGTCCAAGAGCGTGAGCAATATGATAAATTTAAGACGGTATCAGATGAATTGTTAGACTTAAATCTTTTTATCGGCTATGGCTTCTCAGTCATGCAACCGTCCTTGATTTTTGTGTCCTACATGACGATTTTTGCGGCGGTTTATATGGTATCAGGCATGCTAGAAACGCAACCCGAAGTGATTGGTAGTGTGGCGTCGTTTATCACTTATCTCATGCAGTTGATGTTTTCTATTACTATGGTGAGTTTTGTTGGGATGCAGGCGGGTCGTGCCATGATTTCGATTCGACGGATTGAGGAGATTTTGAACACAGAGCCAGCGATGACTTATGTTGATGGACCTGCAGAGGACTTAGAGGCAGACCTTGTCTTTGACAATGTGAGCTTTACTTATCCCAATGATGATGAACCTGTGTTGAAAAACATTAGCTTTGAGGCAAAAGCTGGTCAAATGATTGGGGTAGTTGGTGCTACGGGTGCTGGAAAATCAACTCTTGCACAGTTAATTCCGCGTCTTTTTGACCCACAAGAAGGTGAGGTGCGCATTGGTGGTCGTGACGTCAAGAGCCTAAGTCGTGAAACGATGAAAGAGACAGTATCTATTGTTTTGCAAAAGGCTGTTCTTTTCAGTGGCACAATTGCTGATAATTTACGTCAAGGTTACTCTAGTGCAGACCAGTTGGCATTAGAAAAAGCGGCAAGTATAGCTCAGGCTAAGGAGTTTATCGACCGTTTAGAGAACACTTATGACAGTCAAGTCGAGGAGCGTGGCAATAACTTCTCTGGTGGGCAAAAACAACGGATGAGTATTGCACGTGGTGTGATTGGTAAGCCTAAGATTTTAGTGCTTGATGATGCAACTTCAGCCCTTGATGCCAAATCGGAAAAGTTGGTTCAGGAGGCATTGAACAAGGAGTTGAAAGGCACGACAACGATTGTTATCGCTCAAAAGATTTCATCTGTTGTTAAGGCAGATAAGATATTGGTTCTTGATGAAGGGGGCTTGATTGGTGAAGGTGCTCATAAGGAGTTAGTCGCTAGCAATGCCGTTTATCGTGAAATTTATGAGACTCAGAAAGGTAAGGAGGTAGATTGATGAAGACAGCACGTTTTTTCTGGTTTTACTTTAGAAAACATAAGGTCGCATTCTTTGGGATTATTGTAGCGATTATTGTGTCGACCTACCTTCAAGTTAAGGCACCTGTGTATTTGGGACAGGCTTTAGCTGAATTGGGGACTTGGGTGCAGACCTATTTTGAGGCAAAAGCTGTTAGTGAGGCGACAGGGGCAAGTGTTGAGTTGCCGTCAATGTCTCCTTTCTACAGTATCATGACAAAGCTCTTCTGGTCTTATATTTTTGTAGCAGTGGCTAGCTTGATTTATAGTCTCCTCTTTACGCGTATTGTGAGTCACTCGACCAGTCGCATGCGTAAAGGCCTGTTTGGTAAATTGGAACGCTTAACCATTCAATTTTTTGATACGCATAAGGATGGTGATATTTTATCACGCTTTACCAGTGACCTTGATAATATTCAAAACACCTTTAACCAGAGTTTATCGCAGGTGTTGACCAATGTCGGACTGTACATCGGGCTTGTTTTGATGATGTTAAAGCAAAATGTGCAGTTGGCACTGGTTACCATGGCAAGCACGCCTATTGCTCTGATTTTCCTAGTCTTTGTCATTCGCATGTCGCGCCGTTACACCAATAAGCAACAAGAAGCGGTTAGTCAGTTGAATGCCTATATGGATGAGAAGATTTCGGGACAGAAAGCGATTATTGTGCAAGGGGTTCAAGCAGAAGTAGTTGAAGGCTTCCTAGTGCACAATGAGGCAGTTCGTCAGGCTACGTTTAAAGGTCGCCTTTTTGCTGGCATGCTGTTTCCGGTCATGAATGGGTTTAGTTTGCTGAATACAGCGATTGTTATCTTTGTTGGCTCATCTCTTGTTTTGAAAGACGATAGTCTGACAACGGCTGCGGCGCTTGGTTTGGTGGTGACCTTTGTGCAATATTCGCAACAATACTACCAACCGATTATGCAAGTGGCAGCCAACTGGGCAGAGTTACAACTGGCTTTCACAGGAGCTAGTCGTATTCAAGATATGTTTGACCAACCTGAAGAAGTCCGTCCTGAGAATGCACCGCTATTTACCGAGTTGAAAGAGGGTGTCGAGATTGACAACATTGATTTTGCCTATGTGCCTGGTAAACCTGTCTTGCAGAAGGTTTCAATATCAGCACCTAAAGGTAAAATGATCGCCGTTGTTGGTCCGACAGGGTCAGGTAAGACGACGATTATGAACTTAATCAATCGTTTCTATGATGTGGATAGTGGTGCTATTCGCTTTGATGGTCGTGATATTCGTGATTATGACTTGGATAGTTTACGCCGCAATACAGGCATTGTTCTCCAAGAATCTGTTCTGTTTAGTGGGACAATCGCAGACAATATTCGTTTTGGGGCACATGATGCTAGTCAGGAAATGGTTGAAGCTGCAGCGCGTGCGACCCATATTCATGATTTCATTATGAGTTTACCAGATGGTTATGAGACTTATGTGACCGATGATGAAAACATCTTCTCAACTGGTCAGAAACAGTTGATTTCCATTTCGAGAACCCTGTTGACAGACCCTCAGGTATTGATTTTGGACGAGGCAACGTCTAATGTTGACACGGTGACAGAAAGTAAGATTCAACGCGCTATGGAGGCTGTGATTGCAGGTCGTACCAGCTTTGTCATTGCCCATCGCCTTAAAACCATTCTGAATGCTGATGAGATTATCGTTTTAAAAGACGGACAAGTTCTTGAGCAAGGTAATCACGAAGAGCTCTTGCGCCAAAATGGCTTTTATGCCGAATTGTACCATAATCAGTTCGTCTTTGAATAAGTGGGAAAAGGAGTGGACAATAGTCTGCTCTTTTGTTGCAAGATGAAAGAGTTTGCCGATTTATAGAAAGGATGTTGACATGAGACAAGTAAAATTGTATATCGGAATGAGTTTAGATGGCTATATAGCAGATAAATATGGTGGTGTTGATTGGATGGTTGGGCATGGCGATGCTAGTGATGACATAGATACTTACAGTCTTTTTACCCAATCTATTGATACCGTGATTATGGGGTGGAAAACCTATGACAAAGTTGTTACAGACCTTTCTCCAGATAAATGGGTTTACAGTGCGTTTGAGACGTATGTCATCACTCATAAGAACATATCAAATAAGCAAGGTATAACCTTTACAGCTGAACATCCTGTTGATTTGGTGAAACGATTAAGCAGAGGAGATGGTAAAGGGATTTGGATTTGTGGTGGGGCAAATATCATAGGACAACTCATGTCTGAAAACCTGATTGATGTCTATCAAATCGCTATTATACCGACTTTATTAGGTGATGGTATCAGACTTTTTGACATGCCTATATCCGAAATCCTATTGCAATTGGTTGACACCAAACAGTATAACGGTATTTCGGAGTTGACTTATATCAAGCGATGACCTTAGGTTTTGGGTTGCTTTTGCGAATATGGTATAATAGGTAGATTGATTAGCGATGTAAAGGAGATTTGGATGAAGATAAGAGGTTTTGAGTTGGTGACGTCATACACTGATAAGGGTTTGTTGCCAAAGCGTGAGACTGCACATGCAGCGGGTTATGATTTGAAAGCAGCAGAGACAGTGGTCATTGAGGCGGGTGAGATAACATTAGTGCCAACTGGCGTCAAGGCCTATATGCAACCGACAGAGGTGCTATATCTCTATGATAGGTCGTCTAATCCAAGAAAAAAAGGTTTGGTCTTGATTAACTCGGTTGGTGTGATTGATGGCGATTATTATGGGAATGCAGCCAATGAAGGACATATCTTTGCCCAGATGAAAAACATCACAGATGCTCCAGTGACTGTTGAAGCAGGTGAGCGAATTGTTCAAGCTGTCTTTGCACCATTTTTAATCGCAGATGGTGATGAAGCCACAGGTCAACGCACAGGTGGTTTTGGTAGTACAGGGGCATAGGCATGGCTAAGAAGAAATCAACATTTGTCTGTCAGGAATGTGGCTACAACTCACCCAAATACTTAGGCCGTTGTCCCAACTGTTCAGAATGGTCATCCTTTGTGGAAGAAGTTGAGGTAGCAGAAGTCAAAAATGCGCGTGTTTCTCTGACGGGTGAGAAAACCAAACCTATCAAGTTGAATGAGGTCACTTCAAGTCAGGTGGCTCGTACCAAGACAGAGATGGAGGAGTTCAATCGTGTGCTTGGAGGAGGTGTTGTTCCAGGAAGTCTGGTTCTAATCGGTGGTGACCCAGGGATTGGTAAGTCAACCTTGCTTTTACAAATTTCGACCCAACTAGCTCATAAGGGCACTGTCTTGTATGTGTCAGGGGAAGAATCTGCAGAGCAAATCAAATTACGCAGTGAGCGTCTGGGTGATATTGATAACGAGTTTTACCTGTATGCAGAAACCAATATGCAGAGCATCCGGTCAGAAATTGAAGCGCTAAGACCTGATTTTTTAATCATTGATTCTATCCAGACTGTGATGAGTCCAGAGATTTCAAGTGTGCAAGGCTCTGTTAGTCAGGTGAGAGAAGTGACTGCAGAATTATTGCAGATTGCTAAGACAAACAATATCGCAACCTTTATCGTTGGTCACGTGACCAAAGAAGGAACGCTGGCTGGACCACGTATGCTAGAGCATATGGTGGATACAGTGTTGTATTTTGAGGGAGAACGTCAGCACACCTTCCGTATCTTACGCGCTGTGAAAAACCGTTTTGGCTCAACCAATGAAATTGGTATCTTTGAAATGCAGTCACAAGGTCTAGTCGAAGTCCTCAATCCCAGTCAAGTCTTTTTAGAGGAGCGCTTGGACGGGGCGACAGGGTCTGCTATCGTGGTCACGATGGAGGGGACACGTCCTATCTTGGCAGAGGTTCAAGCCCTTGTGACGCCGACGGTTTTTGGTAATGCCAAACGCACAACCACAGGGCTTGATTTTAATAGAGCTAGTTTGATTATGGCTGTTTTGGAAAAGCGTTGTGGCTTGTTGCTGCAAAATCAAGACGCCTACCTCAAGTCAGCAGGTGGTGTCAAGTTAGATGAGCCAGCCATTGATTTGGCAGTGGCAGTGGCTATCGCGTCTTCCTACAAGGACAAGCCGACTAATCCACAGGACTGTTTCATTGGCGAAATTGGCTTGACAGGTGAGATCAGACGCGTCAATCGTATCGAACAACGGATTAACGAAGCTAGTAAACTTGGCTTCACAAAAGTCTACGCCCCTAAAAATTCTCTGACGGGATTAACGCTACCACCAAATATCACGGTTATCGGTGTCTCAACGGTTGGTGAGGTTCTAAAGAAAGTTTTTGCAGGCTAGAGTAGGTCGCTGTTAATATGATCAGAGAGGTATGATTAGCTCTGCCTCTTTTTGTTTTTGAAACGCTTGCATTTCAGAATACCTAAGTATATAATTGAGGAAAAAGATAGAAATGAGGTTAGAAGGATGTTATTAGATGATTTAAAGACTTATTTAGCTCTTTCTGAGGTTCAAGCAGATAAAGAACTTCAAGAGATATTGAACCATGCCATCACTGCCTTATCTTCAGGAGATTCGGACAAAGTAGTGAGTGCTTATCTGAATCATAAATTATCTCTTTACTTAGCGGTTCATCACTTTAAGGCTCCAAAGCAAATTGTTGCCTTAGCTGGAAAGACGGCAAATGACTATCATCATTCAAGAGGCAAGGGCAGTTTTTTGATGATGTTAGCACAGAGTCTAGCAGGAATGAAATAAGATTACAACCGCCTAGAGATATGCTTTGGTGGTTCCATATGAAACTATTAGGGAGTACGGTTTACGATGCGACATAGTAAGGATAACAAACTCTGGTCTTTTTGGGAGAACTGGCTCAATATTTTCTATGCCTTGATTGATTTAGTGGTTAGGTGAGCTTGTCCTAGTGGTTACTTCTCTATCATGAAAAGTGTTCTGCCTTTCAAAATACTGAAATGGTGTTTGACTGTTGGAGCTAGCGGATTTAAGATTTTGATGAAAAATAAGAATGAGTTTGTACAATGAAAATTACTAACGCTCAGATTTTATCTAATTCAGAGCTGAGTTGTATTAGTGGAGGTGGCAATTGGAAAAATTATCCAAAAATTTGGTATGCTTTAAGTAATGTACCGCCATCGGGTTATTATGGTATGTGGCCTATCCACCAACCTTGGACTGTTCCAGGATTGCCGATGTTAGGATTGTAATGGTCATCGGACATTGCTACTTTGTTGAGCAATGTCCTTTACTGTTTTTATGGGAGAAGGTATGAAATGTCCTATCGTTTTATTTTTTTGATAATCGTCAGCTATTTGTTGTCACAACTATCTCTTTTGATATTTGCTTATCGTTCTATAATTGTTTACTGGCTATCTCCTAACGCTATGATGTATTATCGTCCTGTGCTAGAGAGCTTGCTTTATGTTAGTGGTTTTATAGCTGTGGCAATCGTTTTATATCTGGCTAAAAGATTTGGCTTGTTAAATGATTATAGAAACCTATGTCGTATCAAACATGTTGCTTTCTTAGTTACGCTATCACTATTACTCTTGATGGTCAATAAGCTAGTTGCTGTTTTTCTTTGGACTTATTTTCCACATCATATCAATACTAATCAAGAAAACATTGCTTATTTGTATCATTCTTTACCACGGTTGTTTTTCTATTGGAGTATTACAGTTGGTGCTGGAGTGTTTGAGGAAGTTATCTATAGAGCTTGTATATTTAAAATTATCAAATCACCACGCCTAGCTCTGATATGCTCTGTCTTGTTATTTGCTTTTGCACATACACAAACCATTAGTGTTTTAGCCTACCTACCGACAGGTATTTTGCTAGGTTCTTATTATAAAAAGACCGATTCCTTATCGGATTGTATCAGCATTCATATTTGTCATAATATCTTGTCTTTATTGGTGTGAGGTGAGTATTTGACATATATGTTACTATTTGATGATGAGCTAATTGCCATAAGAGGAGGAACATATGGTTCTAATATTAAGAGATATCGAGAAGCTATGAATCTAACACAGAAGCAACTAGCTGATCTGCTGTTTGTTTCTCAGCAAACGGTGCATAAATGGGAATACGGTATCAATGAACCAAGTATTCAAACATTAAAGGAGATGAAAAAGATTTTTAACACAACAGTTGATGATATTATTGATTAAATTGCTGATAGGGTAAGTTAGTTGATTGTTATATTTATGAGTATATAGAATCTGCTAAATTTTTAACAAAATATACGGTAAAGACTTGACAACAATATATATTAACACTATAATAAACTTGTTATAACCAGATTGCAAAATCATTAGCAGTCTATCAAAGCAAGAAAAAAGGAGACCCTATGTTTAAACTAGCAGTCGAGAAATTAGTCGCACTAGGTGCAGACATTACAACACGTGAAATCAAGCAGCAACCTCAACTTTGGCAAGAGGCTTGGGGCTTATATGTTGCTAGACGTGACGATATCAAAACGTTTTTAGCTAACATTCAGTCTAAGCATGACTTTGTTCGTGTGATTTTTGCAGGTGCAGGTTCATCAGATTTTGTTGGTGAAAGTATCTTTAAATACCTCAATGCTGTCAATGACCAGAAGAAAATCCAGTTTGACGCAGTAGCAACCGTTGAATTGGTTGGTCGTCCACATGATTATTTCCAACGTGATGTGCCAACGATTTTAGTATCATTTGCTCGTAGTGGCAATTCGCCAGAGAGTTTGGCAACAGTTGAAATCGCTAAACAACTTGTGGATACACTTTATCAAGTGACCATTACATGTGCACCAGAAGGTAAGTTGGCACTTGCTGCTGAAGGTGATGCTGATAATCTTCTTTTGATGCAACCAGCCTTGTCAAATGATAAAGGTTTTGCCATGACAGGAAGTTTTAGTTGTATGATGTTGACAGCTTTGCTTGTCTTCTCAACAGCAGATGAAGCTGAAAAAGAAGCATGGGTTAACACAATCGCACGTCTTGGTCAAGAGGTCTTGGACCGTGAAGATGAGGTGCAAGCTTTAGTTGACCTAGATGTAGAGCGTGTTATCTATCTTGGAGCAGGTGGTTTCTATGGTCTAGCTCATGAGTCACAGTTGAAATTGTTAGAATTAACAGCAGGCAAAGTGGTGACGATGTATGAAACACCGATGGGCTTCAGACACGGGCCAAAATCACTCATCAATGACAAAACACAAGTCTTCCTCTTTAGTTCAAATGATGCTTACACTAAGCAGTATGACCTTGACTTGTTAAATGAAGTTTACGGGGACCAAATCGTGACAAACATTACAGTCTTGTCAGCGACAACTTTAGAGGGCACAGAAGCTCCTCAATTTGTCTTGGGTGAAGGAGCGACTCAATTACCAGATGCCTTGTTAGGATTCCCATACCTTATCTTTGCACAGGCTTACTCACTCTTTACGGCTGTGAAGCATAAAAACCTCCCAGACACACCATCGCCAACAGGCACTGTTAACCGTGTAGTGCAAGGTGTAATTATCCATGATTTAGTTTAATAAATGATTAGGAAGCTGAGCAAGTCTCGGCTTCTTTTTACCTCGTTTTAGTTGACTTTTGGTGGTGTTTTTAGTATCTTTGTATTAACTAAATAAAACAAAAAGAGGTAACTATTATGGCAGATCATCGTATGGCTTATCATATTGATCATAGTATGCAATTTCCTATGGTTGAGATTGCTTTGGAGAAGGGAGAGGCGGTTTATATTCAATCTGGATCTATGATTTACCATAGTCCGAGTGTGACACTTAGCACGCGTCTAAATGGTCGTGGTACAGGCTTAGGGAAGTTAATCGGTGCTTTGGGCGTTCTATGGTTTCTGGTGAGTCAATGTTTATCACAGAAGTCATTTCCCAAGATAACAATGGTCGTCTCGCCTTAGCTCCTTCAACACCTGGTCAGGTTATAGCCTTAGAGTTGGGAGACAAGCAATACCGTTTGAATGACGGAGCCTTCTTGGCTCTGGATGGATCAGCTAGTTATACAATGGAGCGACAAAGCTTTGGTAGAGCTCTGTTTGGTGGGCAAGGTGGCTTTTTCGTCATGACAACAGATGGTGCCGGAACTCTTTTGGCGAATGCCTTTGGCTCGATAAAAAAACTGCAGTTAAATGGTGACACCATCACTATTGATAATGCTCATGTTGTCGCTTGGAGTAAGGAACTTGATTATGACATCCATCTTGAAAATGGCTTTTTCCAATCCATAGGGACAGGCGAAGGTGTTGTTAACACATTTAGTGGACATGGCGATGTTTATGTACAAACATTGAATTTACAACAATTTGCGACAAGCTTAGCACCTTATTTGCCAACGCCTTCTAAATCGTAATCTTTTTGGAGTTCTTTCTAGTGCTTTTATCAGATTTTCTTGTCTGATTTTTAGCTCATGTTGCTAATTTGTGCTATAATAATCACGATTGAATTTTTTTGTAGGAGATTATCATGACGAAACCTATTCGTGTGCGTTATGCACCAAGTCCAACAGGACTATTACATATTGGCAATGCTCGTACAGCTTTGTTTAACTACCTTTATGCCCGTCATCATGGTGGAACATTCATTATCCGTATCGAAGATACAGACCGTAAGCGTCACGTTGAAGATGGTGAGCGTTCACAGTTAGAAAATCTACGTTGGTTGGGTATTGATTGGGATGAAAGCCCTGAGACACATGAGCAGTACCGTCAGTCTGAGCGTTTAGAGATTTACCAAAAATACGTTGATGAATTGCTTGAGAAAGGTCTTGCATACAAATCTTATGTGACTGAGGAAGAATTGGCTGCAGAGCGTGAGCGTCAGGAAGCTGCGGGTGAAACACCTCGTTATGTCAATGAATATCTGGGCATGTCTGAAGATGAAAAAGCCGCTTATATTGCAGAACGTGAGGCTGCAGGCATTGTTCCAACCGTACGTTTAGCTGTCAATGAAGCTGGTATTTATAAGTGGAATGACATGGTTAAGGGTGAGATTGTCTTTGAAGGTGCGAATATTGGTGGAGATTGGGTTATTCAAAAACGTGATGGATACCCAACTTACAATTTTGCCGTTGTTATTGATGACCGCTTGATGGAGATTTCACACGTTATCCGTGGAGATGACCATATCGCTAATACCCCAAAACAATTGATGGTTTATGAGGCACTTGGTTGGGACGCGCCAGAATTTGGCCACATGACCTTGATTATCAATTCGGCAACAGGTAAAAAGCTGTCAAAACGTGATACTAACACACTTCAATTTATTGAGGACTACCGTCGTAAAGGTTACTTGCCAGAAGCAGTTTTCAACTTTATTGCTCTCCTTGGTTGGAACCCAGGTGGTGAGGAAGAAATTTTCTCTCGCGAACAATTGATTGCCTTATTTGATGAGCATCGTCTCAGCAAGTCGCCAGCAGCATTTGACCAGAAAAAATTGGATTGGATGAGTAATGAGTATATCAAAGCAGCAGATTTAGCAACTGTTTTTGAGCTAGCAAAACCATTCTTGTCTGAAGCTGGTCGTTTGACTGAGAAGGCTGAAAAGCTGGTTGAACTTTATAAACCACAGATGACTTCAGCAGATGAAATCGTTGGACTAACAGACCTTTTCTTCTCAGATTTCCCAGAGTTGACTGAAGCCGAAAAAGAAGTGATGTCAGGTGAAACAGTACCGACAGTCCTAACGGCTTTGAAAGAAAAGCTAGAAGCGATGACTGATGATGAGTTCTTGCCAGAAAACATTTTCCCACAAATCAAAGCGATTCAAAAAGAGACAGGGGTTAAAGGGAAAAATCTCTTTATGCCAATCCGTATCGCTGTATCAGGAGAAATGCATGGTCCAGAATTACCAAATACCATCTATCTCTTGGGTCGTGACAAATCTATCCAACATATTGATAATATGTTGCGACAAATATAAATGTCAACAAAGCAGTTGGCCCAAACTAGAATCTTAATCTTTTTCATTTGAACAATAATATAATAAAGAGGCGTGTAATAGTTGTCTTGATACATCATTATATGCCTTTTTGGTTATTGAAAATGTAGGTATTCTTATATTTAGAGTAATGATTACAGGCTAAGGCTTAACATTTAACATTAAATTTTTTGAAAAAACAACTTGACAATATATATATATATATATAATAGTTTTTAGAAAAAATGGAGGAGATAGTTATGGCTAAAAAGATTAAAGATCTGGACGGTAAAGTTTATGTGCAAAAGACCCCATTTTATAAGAAATGGTGGTTTATAGGTATTGTTGTTTTAATGATTATCGGTTATTTAAAGGGAGGTAGCACTTCAGAACAATCTACCATATCTCAGCCTGAAATAAAAGAATCAAGACAATCAGCAGATGTTGTAACGGAAACTGTAAAAGAAGAAGCTAAAGAGGCAGCTAAAGAAATAGTTGAGGAAGTAGTTGAAACAAAAACATACCATATCGGTGAACTTGTGACTGTTGGAGATGTTTCTTATATAGTTAATAGTAAAGAATTAGCAACCAATGTGGGTGGTGATTTTGGAAAAACAGCTAACGGTGTCTATTTGATTTTAGATATTACTGTTACTAATAATGATAAAAAAGCAATAACTGTAACGGATGATTTCTTTAAATTGTTAAAAGGAGATGTTCAATATGAAGCAGATACATCGGCTGGTATTTATGCTAATGTTGACGCCAAGTTCTTTTTAACTGAATTAAATCCTGAAGGAAGTGTAACTGGTAAAGTGGTATTTGATCTAACAGAAGAAACTGCAAATGATCCTAATTTACAATTACAGGTACAAACCGGTTTTTGGGGAACACAAAAAGAATTGATTTCTCTTAACTAAACGCTACTCAACAGAGGTTTATAGAAAATATAATGTCAAATATAAAAAGCGAATAAAACTAGTTTTCTGGTATTCAGAATTCTGTTTTGTTCGCTTTTTATGGTTGTTTTAGGAATGTTAAGTCATTCATAATAAAGCATTTTAAAGATTAAACTTCTTTTTATTATATTTTTGACTTCAAGGATTGCTTTTTGACTATAATATTAATCAGATGTTATATAAAGCTTTTAGGATGAGAGTTTTTTTGATATAATAGAGGTAATTTAGATTAGTGGAGTATCGTTTTGAAGAAAAGTTATCGTGTCAAGAGAGACAAGGATTTTCAGGCGATTTTCGAAAAAGGGACGAGCGTAGCCAATCGGAGATTTGTCGTATATAGTCTTGAGAAGGTGCAACCTCATTATAGGGTAGGTCTCTCTGTCAGTAAAAAACTTGGAAACGCTGTCACTAGAAATGCTATTAAGCGAAAAATTCGTCATTGTCTGATGGCGTTAGGTGATGATTTGGTCGCTTGTGATTTTGTAGTCATTGCTCGTAAAGGTGTTGAAACATTGGATTATCAAGACATCAAAACCAATCTCATTCATGTATTAAAATTAGGAAATATTTATCAGGAAGGTTCAGAAAGTGAAGCGTAAACGTCAACTATTAGTGTTAGTCCTCATGGGACTTGTCTTTTTAACGGCATGTGGTAGAGAAGCCATCAACGGTGATTCTACAGGATTATGGAATCAGTTTGTTTATTTCTTTGCCAATATGATTAAGGCATTGAGTTTGAATGGTGTTGTTGCCATTGGGATTATTTTATTTACCATCCTTATCCGTGTCTTAATGATTCCGATTTACAATTTACAGACGAAATCAACGCAAAAGATGCAGAACATTCAGCCAGAGATTAAGATGATTCAGGCTAGGTATCCGGATAAAGATATGGATAGTCGCATTGCGATGAATGAAGAGATTCAAGCGCTTTACAAAGAACATGGCGTCAATCCATTGATGAACCTCATTCCGATTTTTGTCCAGTTACCGGTCTTGTGGGCGCTTTTCCAAGCGTTAACGAGAGTAGATTTTTTGAAGTCAGGGCATTTTTTATGGTTTGATATCGCCAATCCTGATCCCTATTTCATTTTGCCGATCTTAGCTGCAGGATTTACTTTCCTATCCATGTGGTTGTCAAATAAGGCGCTTAAAGAAAAAAATAGCATGATGACGACGATGATGTTTGCAATGCCAGCGATGATCTTTGTTTTCGGTTTAAGCATGGCGAGCGGTGTTGCCCTATATTGGACAGTCTCTAATGCCTTTCAAGTTGTGCAACTCTTAGTTTTTAATAACCCGTACAAGATTATTGCGGAAAGAGAACGTCTTGAAGCATTGGAAAAGGAAAAAGAAGCTAAAATCCGCCGTGCTAAGAAGAAGGCTCTAAAGAAAAGATAGGTTTTGACACTTAGCAAATGACCTATCTTGTCATGGTAGGAATAGGATCGATAAAAAAGGAGAATGATTATGGTTTTGTTCACAGGAAAAACTGTTGAAGAGGCAATTCAAACAGGTTTGAAAGAATTAAATATTCCACGTATTAAGGCACATATCAAAGTTATCTCAAAAGAGACAAAAGGTTTCTTAGGTTTCTTTAGAAAACCTGCGCAAGTTGACGTTGAGGTGATTGATGAGCCGACGATTCATAAGGCGAATCGTCAAGCAGTCAAAGGTGTTCCTGACGTCATCAACAAACAAAACGAGCCAGTGACATCAACTCTTGAAGATACTGTTGAATTGGGTAAAGTTGTTGCAGCTATCAAGCAAGTAGAACAAGAAGGTCAAACAGCTGCACCGGAAGTCAAAGAGCAGTTGCTTGATAACAAAAAAGCCCCAGAATCTATCTTAGCAGAAACTGATCAAGGCAATGTTTTAGATGCTTTGCATGACTCTAAGGTAAATCAATCAAACCTTATTAACGAGGAGCTTACAGAAGATACAGTTTCAACTGTTTCAACACCTGATAATAAAGACCTTAGTGATTCTGTTTCACCTTCTCTTGATGAGGAGGGGACAAGTAAGGACATTATGAAAGCTTCTGAAGATGTAGCTTCCTATGTTGAAAAAATTATCTACGAAATGGACTTAGAGGCGACATTAGCGATTAGTCATAATCGTCGTCACATTAATATTCAGATTGAAACGCCGGAAGCTGGTCGTGTGATTGGTTATCATGGTAAGGTGTTGAAATCCTTACAATTATTGGCGCAAAACTATTTGCATGATCGTTATTCTAAGAATTTCTCTGTATCGCTTAACGTTCATGATTATGTCGAACATCGTACAGAAATTCTCATCGAATTTAGTAAAAAGATTGCGCAACGTGTCTTGGAGACAGGTCGTGACTATGCTATGGACCCAATGAGCAACAGTGAGCGTAAGGTTGTTCATAAGACTATTACCAAAATTGATGGTGTGGAAAGTTATTCTGAAGGGGACGATCCTAATCGCTATGTTGTTGTCACAGCGCGTGGTGATTACTAAAGTTGACCGCTTAGCTAGAATTATTAACCGCATAATGTGAAAAGTGTCTCAAGGGACACTTTTTTTGCTATGATAGCAGTTGTAGATAGGAGAAGGGAGGTAGCTGATGAAGTGGCGTTTTGAAGAAGATGAGGCTAGCCAGGAAATGACTATTCTAATACGAAAAGATCAGTTAGACACAGAAGTTGAGACGGTGATAGACATTTTGGAACAGCTTCAGAGTGGTCAGAAAGAGGTTATTGCTGTTAAAACACAAGACCGTGTTCAGTTGTTAAAAGTTAAGGACTTGATAGCCGTGGAAGTTGATGGGAATGACTTGGTGATAACCACTGTTAAGGGATTGGTAAGGACACAAGGGAGACTTTATCGCTTAAAGGAACAGTTAGCACATCCAGATATTGTTCAAGTGTCTAAATATTGTCTTATTAATATTGCTCATTTAGATTACTTGGAGAATAGTTTTTCTGGAAATATGATGGCTTTTTTAACAGGTAATATCAAAACGAGTGTGAGCAGACGTTTTCTAAGGGATTTGGAAAAACGATTAGGGATTAGATAGGAGAAAGATGATGAAAACTTATTGGGACGCGTGGGTGTCAGGAGTTGGATTGGGTATGATGGTCTATGTAAGCCTACTTTGGTTAAGTCAGGTACATGCTCAAGGGTTCAGTCAAATACTGATTGTTATGTTAGGTTCTGGTATGATGGGCTTAGCGAGCTTGATTTACAGGATTGATAGCTGGTCGTTACTCAGGCAAAGCATTAGTCACCTAATCGTTATTTTAGGCCTAGTTGTCGCTATGGGACTGATGAATGGCTGGTTTGATACGAGTCAAAGAGATTTTGTCATGGTATTCTTAGGGCAATTTATTTTGATCTATCTTCTGATTTGGGTAGTGGCCTATTATCTTAATTCAAAGCGCGTCAAGCATATCAATGCGGTTTTGAAAGATGGAAATGTGACAAAATAATGATTATATTACCCTTTTTTAACCAGTATTTTGACTAATAAGGTAATTTACAGGTAAGTAGCTCTTGACAAGTATTATGAATTAAGATAGAATAGTCTAGTATGTTTAGTAACTGATATCACAAATAGCCGGCTAAACGAATACGAAAATCTATGAGGAGGTATTCACTGTGAAACGTACTTATCAACCAAGTAAAATCCGTCGTCAACGTAAACACGGATTCCGTCACCGTATGTCAACTAAAAACGGACGTCGCGTGCTTGCTGCTCGTCGTCGTAAAGGACGTAAAGTATTGTCAGCATAATTGATAATCATCAAACCGGTAGAAACTCGAGTCTATCGGTTTTTTTGTGCCGTTGAGAGATGCCGTCAGGCTTTTGTCTTGGTTTAAAATGTGCTAGAATGGTAGTATGATAAAGATATTTGATACCCATACCCATTTGAATGTGGAACAGTTTGATGGGAAAGTAGAAGAAGAATTGGCACTGGCTCGTGAGATGGGCGTGGTCAAGATGAATGTTGTTGGTTTTGATAAACCAACTATTGAAAAAGCCTTACAATTAGCAGATGCTCATGAGGGCATTTATGCAACAGTTGGTTGGCATCCGACAGAAGCTGGTAGCTATTCAGATGCTGTGGAAAATTTCTTGCTTGAGGCACTGAAACATCCAAAGATTCTAGCTCTAGGTGAGATTGGTCTAGATTACCACTGGATGACGGCTTCTAAAGAGGTGCAAAAAGAAGTTTTTAAACGCCAAATCACCTTGTCTAAAGAGCTAGGTTTACCGTTTGTTGTGCATACGCGAGATGCCTTAGAAGATACCTATGAGGTCATAAAGGAAGTTGGTGTAGGCGCTGCGAGGGGGATTATGCATTCTTTTTCAGGTTCTTGGGAGATGGCACAAGCCTTTATTGACTTGGGCATGATGATTTCCCTGTCTGGCGTTGTTACCTTCAAAAAAGCAACGGAACTGCACGATGTAGCGACTAAGATTCCTTTGGAACATTTGTTGGTTGAGACGGATGCTCCGTATCTTGCGCCAGTGCCAAAACGAGGTCGTGAAAACAAGACAGCCTACACACGCTATGTGGTTGAAAAAATTGCAGAACTCAGAGGTGTATCTGTCGAGGAAGTGGCTAGGGCGACTTACGCTAACGCAGAGAGGATATTCAAAATTGACTGAGAAGGTAAACATTCAAGAAGTCATCGTTGTTGAGGGGCGTGATGATACAGCTAATCTCAAACGTTTCTACGAGGTTGATACTTACGAAACGAGAGGTTCAGCGATTTCAGATGAGGATTTAGAACGGATTGAAACCTTGCATCGTTTACGCGGGGTCATTGTTTTTACAGACCCCGATTATAATGGTGAGCGTATTCGAAAAATCATCATGCAGGCCATTCCTGATGTTAAACATGCCTTTCTCAATCGTGGTGAGGCCACGCCGAAGTCAAAAACAAAAGGACGTTCGCTTGGGATTGAACATGCAAGTTTTGAGGATTTGGAAAAGGCTTTGTCCTCCGTTCGAGGTTATTATGACGATGATAATCAATTCGATATTCAGCAACAAGACTTGGTCAGACTTGGCTTGCTCATGGCAGTGGACAGTCGTCAAAGAAGAGAGTATCTGGGAGAGCATTTACGCATCGGATATTCAAACGGCAAGCAACTCTTAAAACGTTTAGAACTATTTGGTATATCATTGCTTGAACTTGAGGAGGCGATGGAGGGGTATGGCAAGTAAGGTTTATAGTGTGCGCTGTTTGTTGCAAAAGACATTTGAACCTAGTTATGACAACTACTCTTCTTACGAAGAAGTCATTTTATTGGTGCCAAATCTTTCAGCGGATTTAGATAGTGACAGCCTAATCTCAGCAGAACAAGTATCAGCTTATGTACGCCCTTTTATTGAGGAGAGTTATATCAATGCAGACGGGTGCTTACTGAAAAGTCGATTGTTTCATATTGTTGGTATTCAAGCAGTTGATGATATGGTTTGTTTTGATAGACCATTTGTGGAAGTTTATCGATGGTTTTACCAATTTAATCGTCATGTTTCAGAGGAGATGTTTTTGGAACACTACTATTTTGATGATTTAGGTGTAGGAGGTTTGAAGTGACAGTATGTTTGATTTGTGAACGGATAGAAGCGATTAAGCAAGGTCAAAATCCTTATTTTGTCAAAGAATATCCGACAGGTTATCTTGTATTGGGAGACCATCAATATTTTAAAGGTTATTGTTTATTTTTAGCTAAGAAACACGTGACAGAATTGCATGACTTGCCTAAGGATGAACGTGACCGTTATCTTTCCGAAATGGCGGATGTTTCTGAGGTTGTGGCTAGAGCTTTTAAAGCAAGCAAAATGAATATTGAGAGTTTAGGCAATGGTGAGGCTCATCTTCATTTTCATTTGTTTCCAAGGCAAGAGGGTGATTTAGGTCATTACGGTCATCAAGGAAAAGGTCCAGTATGGTGGTTGCCGTTTGAAGTGATGTATGGTGATGCCAGCAGACCTAGTCAGAAAGAATTGGATAGATTGAAATTACAGCTTAAGGCTATTTCAGTCGAAGATAAGGTTTAAAGAAGAAAGGAAGATAAGTTATAAGGATAGCTTATCACATAATACCATGAGAATTGCAGATTATAGTGTAACCAAGGCGGTTTTGGAGCGTCATGGGTTTACCTTTAAGAAGTCGTTTGGTCAGAATTTTTTGACGGATACGAATATTTTACAGAAGATTGTGGATACGGCAGAGATTGATGAGTCGGTCAATGTCATTGAGATTGGTCCTGGAATTGGGGCTTTGACCGAGTTTTTGGCAGAGCGAGCAGCGGAGGTCATGGCGTTTGAAATTGATGACCGTTTGATACCGATTTTGGCAGACACTTTGGGGCGTTTTGATAATGTCACTGTTATCAATGAGGATGTTTTAAAGACCGATTTGCAGACACGCATCAAGGGCTTTAAAAATCCTGATTTACCGATTAAGGTGGTTGCCAACTTGCCTTACTACATCACAACGCCTATTTTAATGCACCTGATTGAGAGTGGCATACCTTTTAGTGAATTTGTGGTGATGATGCAAAAAGAAGTAGCAGATCGGATTTCAGCTCAGCCAAATAGCAAGGCGTATGGCTCTTTATCTATCGCTATCCAGTATTACATGACAGCCAAGGTTGCCTTTATCGTTCCCAGAACGGTCTTTGTACCAGCACCAAATGTGGACTCAGCTATTTTAAAGATGGTGCGCCGTCCAGAGCCTTTGGTGAATGTAACCAACGAGAAGTTGCTCTTTAAAGTGGCTAAGGCAAGTTTTGTTCATCGTCGTAAGACCTTATGGAATAATTTGACTAACGCTTTCGGGAAATCTGATGATGTTAAGGAGCAACTAGAGAAGGCTTTGGAGCTGGCTGATATTGCACCGACAACCAGAGGTGAAGCCTTGTCTATTGCTGATTTTGCACGATTGGCAGATAGTTTGGTAGCAGTAGGTTTAGCTTAAATGCTGAGAACTACGTAGTAAATGGTTATCTATGAGTTAACAAATAAGAAAGGTTAGGCATTTTGTCCAGCCTTTTTTAATATTCTTGAAGGTCCATCTTACTTGATTTTTTCATTAAGAGATGGTTAGAAAAGTTGTTTTTATGATAAAATAAGGGTATTATCAGACGGGAGAAAAGGCTATGAATATTTTAGTATTAGAAGACGATTTAGCCCAACAAGGTCGGATTGAAACAGCTCTTCGAGAGATTATCGCTCGGAAACATTATTTTTGTAGGCAATTGGATTTATTTGCCAAGCCTCAGTTGTTGTTAGAGGCGATTCGCGAAAAAGGGAGCCACCAAATCTTTTTTCTGGATATTGATATTAAGGGAGAGGAGCAAAAAGGGTTTGATGTGGCGATGGCGATTCGTGCCAATGACCCTCATGCCAATATTGTTTTTGTGACAACGCATTCGGAGTTTATGCCTATCACCTTCCGATATAAAATCGCAGCTTTAGAGTTTATTGATAAGGCAGATGATGAGTTGACGTTTAGGGAGCGTTTGGAGACTTGTATTGACCATGTGGCTCAGCATCAACGTGGGGATGTGGGTTTGGAAACCTTTGTTTTTGAGACAGCTCAGGCGCAATTACAGGTGCCTTTTTCAGAGATTTTCTACATTGAGACATCGCCGATAAGCCATAAATTGATTTTGCATACGAGGCATGAACGGTTAGAGTTTTATGGGAAATTGGCACAATTGGTCAAGGCTGACAATCGTCTCTATCATTGTCATCGATCTTTTGTAGTGAATCCCATGAATATTCGCAAGATTGATAAGTCTGAGCATATGGTTTATTTTGAGAATGGGGCGTCTTGTTACGTGTCACGACGCCATTACAAAACCTTACTGGATAAGGTGACACAATTACGAGGAAATGACTGATATGATGACGATGAGTTTGAGTTTGGTTACCCATTTGATTGTCCTCTTGGTGTACAAGCAGGTCAGTCGCATCAAGGTAGACTGGCATTGGTACATCTTATTGCCTATCTTCTTTACGTTGTTAAAAGGCTTCTTACCTTTTGTATACGTGGTGTCATACCCTATTGTCTTGATTTGTTTGTCAAATTGGTGGGATCCGCACAAGAGTTGGAATCTACATCTTTTTTATGGTGTTTACGCGGTGTTCATTCAGCTTTTCTTAACCCGATTTTTGTTAGATAGTAGCACGCTTTTTCTACCGGATGGGGCAAAGATGTCAGTGGTATTATTTTTTATTGTTGAACTAGTTATTCTGCCCCTAAACACCTGTTTTCTACACTTAGTCAATGTCAATTTTGCAACCTTACGGTCAATTTTTGATTACAGTTATTTGAGAGATTTGCTACTACCTTTAAATATACTGATGTCTAGTGGTTATTTGATGTTGTCAGGTTTGTTATTAGTCCAGGGCAATGTGATTGATTTGTCCTTGTCACAGCGTCAGTTGTTAGTCTTTTTGTATCTGATTGTGTTTTTGCTAATGCTTTTTCACCTCATTCGCCAACTGATTGCCATGGCGGAACGTGCTCTGTTGGAACAAAAGGATAAGCAGTTGTCTGATTTAGCTTCTTATAGTAAACACGTTGAGTCACTCTATAAGGAAATTCGTTCGTTCAGACATGACTATGCCAATATTTTGATTAGTTTAAAACTAGGTATTGATGAGCGTGATATGGACATGGTTCAAAAGGTTTATGATGGGGTCTTGGCAAGTACGGGTCAGAAATTCCAACAGGCTAAATATGATATTGGTCGCTTGATGAATATCAAGGACGATGCGATTAAGAGTGTTTTATCAGCCAAATTGTTAGAAGCACAGAGTGAGGGGATCAATATTGTGTTAGAAGTTGGTGAAGAAATCGGGAAACCGAATATGGATTTGCTTGATTTTATCACTGTTTTGACCATTCTCTGTGACAATGCTATCTATGAAGCCAAACACACGCAAAGTGCCAATGTCACGATTGCTTATTTTCAACAAGGAGAGGCCAAGGTGCTTATTGTGGAGAATAGCACCAGAGATGAGGTCGTTAACATTTCCAAAATTTTTGAAGATGGTTATAGCACCAAAGGGGAAAATCGTGGTATTGGCTTAGCCAACGTCCGCCAAATCGCAGACAGTGACCCAAAAGTCACTATCCAAACCTCAAGCCGCAACCATGTTTTTAGGCAGACCTTGGAAATGTGGGATTAAAACAGTCAGGGGAGTGACTGTTTTAACCCGAGCCAAGAAATGTAAAAGCGAGGCAGTCAGGGGAGTGACTGTTTTAACCCGAGCCAAGAAATGTAAAAGCGAGGCAGTCAGGGGAGTGACTGTTTTAACCCGAGCCAAGAAATGTAAAAGCGAGGCAGTCATGGGAGTGACTGTTTTAACCTGAGCCAAGAAAGGTGACAAGGCGAGCTATCGGAATACGTGTTTCATCTGAAAACAAATCTTATGAGTGGTTGTTCAAATGTTTGAAAGGTAACTAATTTGGTATTTATTGGGAGCCAAATTGTATGAGAGAATACTGTTTAGCTTTGTCTTACGCTATTATTTTGTGTTATAATTGTACGATGAATGATTGTGTAAAGGAGTAAGCCATGGAAATTATTGAAAAAGCACCAGCCAAAATTAATTTGGGTCTAGATATTTGTGGCAAGCGTGACGATGGTTTTCATGAATTATCCATGATTATGGTCAGTGTTGACTTGAACGATTATGTGACGGTATCTGAGTTAGATGAGAATGTCATTTGTATCGAATCCAATAATTTGAGAATGCCGTTGGATGATAAAAACGACATTTATAAAGCGGCCCATCTCTTGAAAGAGACTTATGGCATCACTAAAGGTGTTCATATTCGTCTGGACAAGCAGATTCCTATTTGTGCTGGTCTAGGTGGTGGTTCAAGTGATGCTGCTGCAACTTTGAGAGCCTTAAATCAGCTTTGGGACTTGAAATTATCACAAGAAGCTCTAACAAAGATTGGTTTTGAGGTGGGAAGTGATGTTCCTTATTGCCTTAGTGCAGGTTGTGCCAAAGTTTCAGGAAAAGGAGATATCGTTGAACCTTTACCTGTTGGTTTATCTGGCTGGGTGGTTTTGGTCAAACCTGATTTTGGTGTATCCACTCGAACGATTTTCCGAGAAATCAAGCCACAAGACATTTCGCGCGTGGATATTGCAGGGATTGAAGAGGCCCTTCAGACAGACAATTACAATTTACTATTAGAAACTATGGGTAATTCACTAGAAGATATTACGATTTCCAAGAGGCCATTCATCCAAAAAATTAAAAATCGCCTGATGAAAGGTGGTGCTGATATTGCCTTGATGACAGGTAGTGGTCCAACCGTCTTTGCCCTATGCAGTAGTGAAAAGCGGGCTGACCGTCTTGTCAATAGTATGAAAGGCTTTTGCAAGGAAGTATATAAAGTGCGGTTATTGGCTTAGTATGTCAGGAGAGTTGCCTCTCCTCTTTTTTTGTGATAAAATTAACTGGTTAATAATATGATATCTCATGATAGTCATAGTGTGATTATCATAGGGTTTGAGGTCTAAGGGAGGGCGTTAGATGTCTTTAGCGCATGATATTGATCAGTTGGTCAATCAAATTTTGGTCAAGGCTGAAAATCAGCATGAATTATTGATAGGAGCTTGTCAAAGTGATGTCAAGCTGACGAACACGCAAGAACATATTTTAATGCTTTTATCAGAAGACATGTTGACCAATAGTGACTTGGCAAGGGAGCTTAAAGTCAGTCAAGCAGCTGTTACTAAGGCTGTGAAATCGTTGGTTAACCAAGGGCTTCTACAAGCGGTAAAAGACAAGGTTGATGCACGTCTCACTTATTTTAAACTAACAGAAGAAGGACTTCCGATTGCACATGAGCATAGCCACCATCATAGACATACTTTGTCTGTTTACGAGGCTTTGTTGCAGGAGTTCGATACGCAAGAAAAAGAGACGATTCATCGCTTTGTAACTGCTTTGTCCCAACAATTAGACCAACATTGATAGACTAGGAGAACGAAATGCGATATATCACTGTAGCAGATTTATCATTTCAATATGATGCCGAACCTGTCTTGGAGCACATCAACTATCACTTAGATAGTGGTGAATTTGTGACAATAACAGGTGAAAACGGAGCTGCTAAATCAACACTAATCAAGGCAACATTGGGGATTTTGACGCCTAAGTCAGGGCAAGTTGAGATAGCAACAACCAATACCAAAGGGAAAAAACTGAGATTGGCTTATCTACCACAACAAATTGCTAGTTTCAACGCTGGTTTTCCAAGTACAGTCCATGAGTTTGTGAGATCAGGAAGATACCCAAGAAAAGGTTGGTTTAAGCAATTGAATGAACATGATGAAGAACATGTTAAGGTTAGTTTAGAGTCTGTCGGCATGTGGGAAAATCGTCATAGGGCTATCGGTAGCTTGAGTGGTGGTCAAAAACAGCGTGCGGTTATCGCACGGATGTTTGCTAGCGACCCAGATATTTTCATTTTGGACGAACCGACGACTGGGATGGATGCCGGAACGACAGGAACGTTTTACGAGCTCATGCACCATAGTGCTCACAATCATGGCAAATCAGTCTTGATGATTACACATGATCCAGATGAGGTCAAAGCTTTTGCCGACCGCAATATTCACCTGGTCCGAAATCAAGACTTACCTTGGCGTTGCTTTAATGTCCATGAAAATGATAGCAAGGAGGAAGGCCATGCTTAGTGATATTTTAGCCTTGGACTTTATGCAACGTGCCTTTATGGCAGTGATTGCAATTAGTATTTTTGCACCGATTTTGGGCCTCTTTTTGATTTTGCGTCGGCAAAGTTTGATGAGTGATACCTTGAGTCATGTGTCTCTTGCGGGTGTCGCTTTTGGATTAGCCTTGGGAGTGTCGCCAACTTGGACGACAATGTTAATTGTCTCTATTGCGGCGGTGGTTTTAGAATACTTGCGAACAGTCTATAAACACTATGTTGAAATCTCAACGGCTATTTTAATGTCAATGGGTCTTGCTCTATCTTTAATTATCATGAGTAAAGTGAGAAGTACATCAGGGATTAGCTTGGATCAGTATTTATTTGGATCTATTATTACAATCAGTCTAGAACAAGTTTATTTCTTATTTGGTATTGCTGTAGTTGTTTTGGGATTAACCATGCTTTTCTTAAAACCGATGTATATATTGACTTTTGATGAGGATACGGCTTTTGTTGATGGGTTGCCTGTTCGAGCGATGTCTATTGCTTTTAACGTCGTGACAGGTATTGCCATTGCCTTGATGATTCCAGCAGCAGGGGCTTTATTGGTCTCAACGATTATGGTACTACCTGCAAGTATTGCCATGCGTTTGGGTAAAAGCTTCAAATCAGTTATTGGTCTAGGTATCTTGATTGGTTTTGTTGGTATGGTTTCGGGCATTATGATTTCGTACTGGGCTGATACACCAGCTAGTGCTACGATTACCATGATTTTTATCGTTATTTTCTTGCTTGTTAGTTTTTTGGATAAATTGATGAAATAGCACGCTAAAAAACACAATAATGTTAAAGAAGATCAATACTTAGAGTATTTATGATAATGCATAACACCCAAAAGCCTTACAAATGGCTTTATTATAGGGGTTTAGCGCACCCTTTTTGTAGTGGTTTTCGGATTGTTTGGGTGCAGTTATCTTTTTTTCAAAACGGACGAATAAGGTGAACTCTTGACTAAACTTGACTTTTTTTATCTCGTTACTGCGGACTTTTTCACGTCAGAAACTCGTTACAAAACGTGACTTTTTTATGTTCAGGAAGCTATTGAACTCCGAGAAATGACAAAAAGGCTCCCCTTTATTTTTTATCGGGGGTAGGAATGTTCGGGAATAAACAACGCTGCCCTTTTCTGTACACAAAATTCCCTTTTTAGAAGTTTTTTGACCTGTAAAAAAGCCGAAAACAAAGGTTTTTAAACGATTTTTAGCCCAAAAACCTACCCCAAAAGAACAACGAATATATTTAACTATACAGATATAGTCGGTAAGTGATATAATAGCATTGAGGAGGGACTAATATGCAAGTCTTAGAAAAAAACACGCAGGTTAACTTTAAAACCAACAGTGAATTACTGGAAAAAGCTAAAGCCATTATAACGGCTCATAATCTAGACATGACAGCTAGCTTTAATTTGTTTTTAGAAAATATAGTACAAAACCAAGCCCTACCTTTTGAGACTGACACCGATAAAGAACGGGCTGAACTACTCGCGGGGTTACGGGCTGAAATTGCCCAAAGTTTTAAGGATTTAGAAAATGGGCGAGTGTATAGCGCTAGTGAAGTGAGGGCAAACCTTGGTATCTGATAACAAACCTTATAGCCTTATTATTTCTGAAACCGTACAGGAACAGTTAAGAAGTATTAAGGACTATATAGCTGACAATTACTTTTCAGAACAGGCAGGAGCTAACACCGTCAACAATATTCTTCACGGGTTAGAACGTCTTGAACTTTTCCCAGAAGCAGGGTTTAACGCAGATGAAAGAGTAGGGGAAATGATTTACCCGCCATATAATACCCGTTGCATTGTTTTAGGAGACTATCTAGCTTTTTATCACATTTTAGAAGATAAAAAAGCCATCTTTATTTCTGACATTATCCATAGCAAACAAGACTATATCCGACTGTTTAAGAAAAAATAAGCGCCTTATTTTAGGGTGTTTTTACAACTCTTAGACCACGTTAGAGGACGACCTGCTTTCAAAGTATAACGGTATTGTTTAGGCTGTTTTTACAAACCATAGACCACGCGCAGGTAAGGGGAAAAGCCGACTTAAAGCCGACTCCCTTGTTATATATCCGTTAATATTATTATAGCATAGGGTGGCAAGTATTGAATATGGTCTAGTAAGTATTTCTAGTGATTGGTATCTGACATTATCTGGAGTTGATTATAACCGTGATGATGGTTTGCTGACCTGGTGGCAACGTGAAGCACCGTATGAGGCTAACGAGATTATAAAAGGCGTTAACGGCATTCCTAACGTCCGATAACGTGCTATTCTAATCATGACCTATATATTACCTATGAGAGCAAATAACAAGGAACAGGTAGACATACTAGGCATTAAAACAAGTACTATCATCTAGCCAAATCAAACGCCTTAATCAGCTTTGCCAAATCGTACAGAGACGGAGAGCTTGAAACGTTGTCAGATTAAAAATAAGATACGCTAAGACTTGCCTTTTGTGTTGGGCAGTATAATAATTTGACTACTGATGACTAGCAGGGCTTAGAATGGCTTATACGGATACAGTAAGAAACAGTAGGATATAGTAAAATACAGTACACGCGCAAAAATGAAAATATAATCACCGGTGCGCGTGGTTATGCTATAATAGATTTATCAGCAATCAAAAAAAGCACGTTTGACCGTGCTAGTTTCTTGCCTACTGAACTCGTATTTTTTAGACCTTAACGGGTCTTTTTTTGTTCCCCTTTTTGTGGACTTTGGGGGAGTAAATAAAATGCTCTAAAGAATAGTGATTTTTTTAAAAAATCAGTTATATCAAGGTTTTAGGGGGGTTAAAGTGATATAAAACTACTTAAATTTCAAAACAAAGTATTTTTTCTTACCACGGCGAATAACGGTTAGTTCACTATCGATTTTATCGCTGTCAGATAAGGTGTAATCAAGGTCTTGGATACGCTCACCATTGATGTAGATGGCACCGTTTTGGACATCTTCACGAGCTTGGCGTTTTGATGTGACAACACCAGCTGTTACTAAGAGTTCCACAATATTGAGATTGTCTTCTGGTGAGACAGTGTAGTTAGGGACATTGTGTAAGCCTTGTTTGAGTTCTTTAGCTGAGAGGTTTTTGATGTTGCCAGCAAAGAGTTGCTCTGTGATATTAACAGCTTGCTTGTAAGCTTCTTCACCGTGAACAAGTGTGACAACTTCTTTGGCTAAGGTTTTTTGAGCTAGACGTTCATGAGGAGCGGCTCCGAATTGCTGACGAATGTCTTCGATTTCCTCTAATGTTAGGAAGGTGAAAATCTTGAGGAAACGAACGGCATCGGCATCCATAACATTGAGCCAGAATTGGTACATATCGTAAGGTGATGTTTTGCTCGCATCTAACCAAACAGCATTACCTTCTGATTTACCGAATTTTTTGCCAGTTGAGTCTGTAATCAAAGGTACAGTCATAACATGTCCAGTCTTATCAGCCTTACGACGAAGTAGTTCGGTACCTGCTGTCATATTACCCCATTGATCAGAACCACCGATTTGTAGAGTCACATTGTGTTTATCATTAAGCTCGTAAAAGTCATAGCCTTGCATGATTTGGTAAGCAAATTCAGTGTAAGAAATCCCTGTCTCGATACGTTTTTTAACGGATTCTTTGCTCATCATGTAATTAACGGTGTAGAATTTACCAACATCTCTGAGGAAATCAATAAAGCTAATGCTTGAAAACCAATCGTAGTTGTTGACCATCTCAGCCTTGTTATCACCATTGTCAAAGTCTAGGAAGCGTGATAACTGGCCTTGGATTTTTGTTACCCAACCATCGACGGTTTCTTTGGTTTGAAGGCTACGTTCGGCGTCTTTAAATGATGGATCTCCTATAAGACCTGTGGCCCCACCGACAAGAGCATAAGGTTTATGACCAGCTAATTGTAGGCGACGGCTAGTGAGGATAGCCACAAGGTGACCAAGGTGTAAACTATCAGCTGTCGGATCATAGCCTGTATAATAAGACACCTGCCCTTCTGTTAAGGCTTTGATAAGGGCTTCTTCGTCTGTTGTTTGAAAGACCAAGCCACGTGCTTTGAGTTCTTCAAAAATATTCATAGGCTATCTCCATTTCTATTTATCATAAGGACTATTATAGCAGAAAAAGCTTGTCGTATGCAAGTTGAAAGAAATTTGCTATAATGTGGGTTGAGGTATTGTTATGTTTAAAAAATCACACCAGAATGAAACAAAAGTGAGTGGTCCTTGGCGTCTATCAGATGTGGGCATGATTTTACTCCGAACGATAAAACTTGTTTTAGATTACATTTATATTTTAATCATCTTATTTGGTATGTTGGGTTTAGGTGTCTCTTTGGGTTATTTAGCTAGTCAGCTAGACGATGTGGAAGTACCTCAAAGGGACGAATTGGTTAATCGTGTTAGTGCTTTGACACGTTTGTCGGATATGCGCTTCTCAGATGGCAGTGTGATTGCAACGGTTGATACGGACCTGTTAAGAACGCCTGTTGCGGGAGAGGACATCTCAAATCATGTCAAGCAAGCCATTGTAGCAACGGAAGATGAAAATTTCTTTGACCATAAAGGTGTTGTTCCTAAGGCTGTTTTTAGAGCAACATTAAGTAGTTTAGTTGGTGTCGGTGCGACAAGTGGTGGCTCAACGCTGACGCAACAATTGATTAAGCAACAAATTTTAGGAGATGACCCAACCTTTAAGCGTAAGTCAAAGGAAATTATTTATGCCTTAGCTTTAGAACGTTACTTGAGCAAAGAAGATATTTTAACGGATTATCTGAATGTGTCTCCTTTTGGTCGTAACAACAAAGGGCAAAATATTGCTGGCATCGAAGCAGCGGCTCAAGGGATTTTTGGGGTGTCTGCTAAGGATTTAACTATTCCTCAGGCAGCATATCTCGCGGGCTTGCCACAAAGTCCAATTGTTTATTCACCTTATACATCAACAGGTCAGTTAAAAACACCTGAGGACATGGCAATCGGTCTACAACGCTCGCGTAATGTCTTGTATAATATGTATCGTGCGGGTTTTTTAAGCCAGACTGATTATGAAAGTTATAAACAATACGACCTTTCTAAAGATTTTAGAGCACCTGAGGCAATTGTACAAGATGCGCATGATTATCTCTACTACACAGTCTTAGAAGAAGCACAGAAACATATGTACACATATCTCTTGAAGCGAGATAAGGTGTCTGCGCTTGAACAGAAAAATGAAGATACCAAGGCAACATATAGACAACTTGCGTTACAAGAATTGAGACTCGGAGGTTATCATATCACGACGACGATTCATAAGTCAGTTCATGAAGCTATGCAAAATGCAGCGGCAACTTATGGTGGTCTCTTAGATGACGGTACAGGTTATGTGGAGATGGGCAATGTCCTCATGGACAATAAAACAGGTGCTGTCCTAGGTTTCATTGGTGGCCGTAACTATCAGCTCAATCAAAATAACCATGCCTTTGATACCAAGCGCTCAACAGGCTCTAGTACAAAACCTATCTTTTATGGCATTGCGATTGACCAAGGTTTGATGGGAAGTGCTAGTCTCTTGTCAAACTATCCAACGACTTTTTCGAGCGGGCAAAAAATCATGCACGTTGACCATGAAGGAACGACAATGATTACTCTCCAAGAAGCTTTGGATATGTCTTGGAATATCCCAGCATTCTGGACTTATCAAGTCCTTCGTCAAAAAGGTGTTGATGTCTATGGTTATATGAGTCAGTTAGGCTATGAGATTCCGGATTATAATATCGAAAGTCTGCCGCTTGGTGGTGGCTTAGAGGTTTCGGTTGCGCAACAAACGAGTGCCTATCAGATGATTGCTAACAATGGTTATTATATGCCTAGACATATGGTATCTCAAATTACGGATAGTCAAGGCAATGTGATATACCAGCACGAAGCACAAGGTAAACAAATTTTTAGCCCAGCGACTGCAACAATTATGCAACAGATGTTGAGAGGGCCTTTAACTTCAGGTTTAACAACTTCTTTCCGTAGTCGCCTATCGGCTCTGAATGGTCAGTTGGCTGGAGCTGATTGGATAGGTAAGACAGGAACGACTAACAACTATTCTGATGCGTGGCTCATGTTAGCGACGCCAACAGTATCTTTGGGCTCTTGGGCAGGTCATGACGATAATGCTTCCTTGAGAGAATTAACAGGTTTTAACAATAATGCCAATTATATGGCACATTTGATCAACGCCATTCATCAGGCAGACCCATCGATTTTTGGTATTGGTGAGCGATTCAATTTGGACAGTAGTGTAATTAGTAGTACAGTCTTAAAATCAACTGGACTCAAACCAGGTAGCTTTACTTACAATGGCAAAACCTACAGTATCAATGGTGAAACAACAACCAGCTACTGGGCAGTTAATGGACCAGGATTTACTACCTATAAGTTTGCCATGGGAGGTACAGAGAGTGATTATCAGAAAGCTTGGAATAGAATATTAGGTAATCAATTGTCATCCAGTGAGAAAAAGCCAGTTGTTCCAGTTGCGAATGAAGAAAAAAAATCGACTGATGTTAAAGATGATAAAAAAGAGCCAGCTAAACCTGAGGAAGTTTCTGAGGAGCCTGCTAATGAAGAAGAGCCGATTGAGTCTTCTGAGTAGTGTGTTTTCTGTTTCACGACTAGTCTTTATTTTCAATTAGATATCAAAAATTGCTAACTTATTCCGATGTCCGATGCGTTCATTCGTTATCAACAGATGTTGCTTTGGGCAATATCTTGATCACGAGTTAAGCAAGAAGTTTTGTGGATTAAGATTATGATAGAGTTCGCCATAACCTTTCTTGATGGTCGTTGATTGGCAGATGTGGCCGCGTTTGCTGCTACATTTCATCAATCAAACCTTGGAGATTATGGGAACTCTTTTTGAATGGTTTGGGTTTTGTTGTTGCTCTACACTCTCTGACTTGATAAAGAATGCTTATCTTGCTATAATAGTCAAGAATGGTCAAATCAGTCATAATCATATATTTTAAATTGGTTTTTATCTAAGGTTGAACCTTGGGAAAGGAGGATGGCTATGGAGCCCAAAAATACATCTGATAGTATCGAAGAATATATCAAACGCCTCTTGCTTCAATCTGGTGTTGCAGAGTTGAAAAGAAGCCATCTCGCAGAATTTTTCCAAGTTGTGCCTAGTCAGATTAACTATGTGATTAAGACGCGCTTCACTGAGAGTCGTGGCTATGTGGTTGAAAGTAAGCGTGGTGGTGGTGGCTATATCCGAATTGCCAAGGTTGAATTTTCAAACAAACATCATTTACTAAACGAGTTAGTAGCAAGTATTGGTGACCAGATTAGTTGGCCAGTTTTTGGCGATTTGGTTCAGTTGTTGTTTGACGAGGGGATTTTAACAGAGCGTGAAGGTAATATTATTTTAGCCAGTGCGGAAGATGATGTTCTAGGTCCTGAATCCTCTCGGATTAGAGCGCGTTTATTACGCAAATTACTGCAACGTATTGACCGTAAGGGGTTCGATTAAGGCCGTGATAAAAAAAACGAGGTCTCTGAACGACGAACAAGAGAGTAGTGAGAATAGTGTACTCACTCTCGTACCTATTTGATGAATAATGAGGAATAAGTAAAATGACATTTTCCTATAAGATGCAAGAAGTTTTTCGCGTAGCCCAGTTTCAAGCTGCGCGTTTTGATAGTTTATATTTAGAGACATGGCATGTTTTGTTGGCCATGGTTGATGTTCAGGAGTCTGTTGCAGGTTTAGCCTTCTTAGAATTTGAACCGTCTATTCCAGTTGAGGAGTATGAGGCGGCAGCTATTTTGCTGTTAGATAAGTCTCCAAAAACAAAACCAAAAATCGATATAAAATCTCATTCACGTGCTTTACAGGAAGTCTTAAGTTTGGCAGAAATGATTTGTCAGGTTGTTTCAGCAGATGAGATTGGAACAGAGCATGTGCTTCTAGCGATGCTTCAACAATTGGATATTCTCTCAAATCGTTTGCTGGAAATGGCAGGCTTCAAGGGTAAAGAAAGCGGTGATAGTCAACCACGTCTATCTGATTTGCGTAAGGCAGTCGAGCGTCAAGCAGGTTTTACGAAAGAGCAGATTAAGACAGTGTTAGAATTACGTCGTCCGAAAAAACCAAAAGGGAGTAACTTCTCAGACATGATGAAGCCACCAACAACGGTTGGTGAATTATCAGAGTTTACAAGGGATTTGAGTGAGATGGCGCGACTAGGTAAATTGGAGCCAGTCGTTGGACGAGATAAGGAAATCAGTCGCATGGTTCAAGTCCTTAGTCGTAAGACCAAGAACAATCCAGTCCTCGTGGGTGAAGCAGGTGTTGGTAAAACGGCTCTTGCCTATGGTTTGGCACAGCGCATTCATTCAGGGATGATACCTTATGAATTAGCGGATATGCGTGTTCTAGAATTAGACATGATGAGTGTCGTCGCTGGGACTCGTTTTAGAGGTGATTTTGAAGAACGCATGAACCAGATTATTGCTGACATTGAAGAAGACGGCAAGATTATTCTCTTTGTGGACGAGTTGCATACGATTATGGGTTCTGGTAGTGGTATTGATAGTACCTTAGATGCTGCCAATATTTTAAAACCAGCTCTCGCTCGTGGTAGTTTGCGTATGGTTGGAGCGACAACTCAGGATGAATATCAAAAGCATATTGAAAAAGATGCTGCTTTATCCCGTCGTTTTGCTAAGATTTTAGTAGAAGAACCTAATATAGATGATGCAATAGCTATTTTAAAAGGTATTCGTGATGGTTTGGAAGAGTATCATCGCGTTACGATTTCAGATGAAGTGGTTCGCTTAGCGGTGACCTCAGCCAAGCGTTATTTGACTAGCAAAAATCTCCCTGACTCCGCGATCGATCTTTTGGATGAGACTAGCAGTATGGTCCAAACTATGATTGATAAACAAGCCCCTGCTTTTTTAACTGAGATAGACAAGGCTTTGCTGGATGGTGATATGAAACGTGTGGGTGATTTACTAGCTGTTGATGAGTTAGACAATACGATTGCTCCAACAGTAGTGACAGAAGAAGCCTTGCTGGCGACATTGAGTAAACTATCGGGTATTCCAACAGAAAAATTGAGTCAAGCAGATAGTCAGAAATATCTTCATTTGGAACAAGAATTGCATAAACGTGTCATTGGGCAAGACCAAGCTGTTTCAAGTATTAGTCGTGCCATTCGCCGTAATCAATCAGGGATAAGAACAGGTAAGCGTCCGATAGGTTCATTTATGTTCTTAGGGCCAACAGGAGTCGGTAAGACAGAGCTTGCCAAAGCCTTGGCAGAGGTTCTCTTTGATGATGAGAGTGCTCTCTTACGCTTTGACATGAGTGAATATATGGAAAAATTTGCGGCCAGTCGTCTCAATGGTGCCCCTCCAGGCTATGTAGGTTATGATGAAGGGGGAGAATTGACAGAGAAAGTCAGAAATAAACCTTATTCGGTCTTGTTATTTGATGAGGTTGAAAAAGCTCACCCTGATATCTTTAATGTCTTATTGCAGGTTCTTGATGATGGTGTTCTCACTGATAGTCGTGGTCGCAAGGTTGATTTCTCTAATACGATTATTATCATGACAAGCAACTTGGGCGCAACGGCTCTTAGAGATGATAAGACAGTTGGGTTTGGGGCTCGTGATGTTGCCACTGATCATCCTTCTATGGAGAAACGCATATTTGAAGAATTGAAGAAGACCTATCGCCCTGAGTTTATTAACCGTATTGATGAGAAGGTTGTTTTCCATAGTCTTGGTCAGGAGCATATGCGTGAAGTTGTTAAAATCATGGTTGCTCCACTGGTTGCTAATCTGGCTGAACAAGGTATTACTCTCAAGTTTCAAGCGACAGCTCTCAAATATTTGGCGGAAAAAGGCTACGATGTTGAGATGGGGGCTCGTCCACTACGTCGAACTCTGCAGGTTGAGGTTGAAGACAAGTTGGCAGAATTGATTTTGTCAGGTCAATTAAGTGCAGGTCATACCTTAAAAATTGGATTGCGTAAGGAAAAACTAACATTTGATGTGAGTTAATCTAGGCAGATAGTGATATCAGATAGAATAAAACCAACCCATTGTAATCAGTCCATAGATTACAGTGAGTTGGTTTTTATTTTTTACCAAGCGGGTGCTTGAGTGGCTGCATTGAGATAATCAAGCCATTGCTCATCTATTAAGCGACAGAGCGTAACGGATATACCTTTCATATCAAGACTTGTCATAAATTTCCCAGTTTTGATAAAAGGAATATCAAGACCTTCGAGTTCTAACAGCTGGCAGATATCGTTGACAAAAACAGCTTGTTCCAACTCAGATGTTGTACCAAGATTGTTAACCAGTAGAATAAAGCGTTCGTGCTCACGCCATCTAAATCGCAGTTTAAGTTTATTGACAATTTCGTTTGCTAACTCTTCAGAGGAGGATAGTGTTACAGTACGATAGCCTTCCTCACCGTGAATACCAATACCGTAAGAGATTTGCCCTTCTTTTAATGGAAATAGTGGTTCGATGGCCCCTGGTAGATGGGGCGCTGTTAAAGCAAAACCAATTGTTGCAATCTGCGTACTGATTTGTAAGCCGAGTGTCTCTAGCTCATCTAAACTAGCGCCATTTTGCGCAGCGGCCCCTAATAGCTTGTGCAATAAAATGGTACCAGCTAAGCCTCTATGACGCACTTGGAAGTTATTTTTGGTATCAACAGAGATGTCATCGTGAGAGACGACATATTTGACAGGAATATTTTCCTTTCTGGCAAGATGAATAGCTTCTTGAAAGACTTTGAGGTCTGCTTCAAAGTTTTTAACAATGGCAAAGACCCCTTTTCCTTTATTAACATGGCGAATAGCTGTTAGGATTTGTTCTGTTGTTGGTGGTATAAAGAGTTGACCATAAATAGCGGCTGAAAGCATACCTTCGCCAACAAATCCTGAATGTGCAGGTTCATGTCCACTACCCCCACCAGAAATAATAGGGATGATTGTTTCATCAGTAGTTTGATGATAGATGATAGGTTGTCCCTTTAATTTTTTAAGTTGAGGGTGTGCTTTGAGATAACCTTGAATGGCTTGACTTTTAAGTTGATGTGGTGTGTTGAGAATACTAGTCATTAGAAGTGTCCTTTACGGGTAAGATAGTTTGTGTCATCACTTTAACCAGATGGTTATAATGATGATGGATGTCAAAATTAGCCTTGCTACTGCTGACCTTAATCATATTAACCAGAGCATTGGCGTGATAATGAGTCAAAAAGCGGCGATACTCTTGGTCGAGGGAAAGTTGATGGATTGTTTGGTAATCAGTGATAATCTTATCAACTAAGATCATACAGTAATTGAGGAAAAAGGAAGAGAAATCATTCTGTCCCTTAATCTGAAAAAGCTGAGCATAGAAGGTTTGGTTAATCTCGAGATAATAGAGTAATTCTTCAAGTAATTTAAAACCACTGATATAGTTGAGGTTATCAGTGACTTGTTCTTGTAACTCGGTCTCAAAAATCCAGTCCATCAATTCATACTTATCAAGGAAGTGATTATAAAAGGTTTGCCTGCGAATTTGAGCTTCTTCCATAATATCGACTACGGATATTTTTTCAAATGATTTCTGACTAAGTTGTTTTTTGAAGGCTTTTGCAATCCGCTTTTTAGTAATTAGTGACGTTGCCATGCGACCTGCCTTATTTATTTTCTTACGTTAATTATACCTTAACAAACCTCTTTTTGAAACAAAAGGGACAAAAAACAAATCTTGTCCCTTTTCTTTTGGAGTGATTAAGCGTAAAATGAAAGCGTAAACAAAAAGAGTTATGTGGAGGACATAAACATGAAAAAAATTATCAACCAACCTGTTGATGTTGTTAACGAAATGCTTGAAGGGTTGACCTTTATGCATAATGACTTGGTAGAGCGTGTACCAGGTTTTGAGGTAATTGTTAGAAAAGCAGAAAAGACAGGTAAGGTTGCGCTTATCTCAGGAGGCGGAAGCGGACATGAGCCATCACATGCCGGTTTTGTTGGAGAAGGTATGCTTTCAGCAGCTGTTTGTGGAGCAGTATTCACATCACCAACACCAGACCAAATCCTTGAAGCGATTAAAGCCGCAGACGAAGGTGCGGGTGTCTTCATGATTATCAAAAACTATTCTGGAGATATCATGAACTTTGAGATGGCTCAAGAAATGGCTGAAATGGAAGGCATTGAGGTTGCAAGTGTTGTTGTAGACGATGATATTGCTGTTGAAAACAGTCTTTACACACAAGGCCGTCGTGGTGTAGCTGGTACTATCTTTGTACATAAAATCTTGGGTTATGCAGCACGCGAAGGCAAATCACTTGCTGAAATCAAAGCTCTAGCAGATGAATTGGTAACAAACATTAAAACAATCGGTCTTGCTCTTTCAGGTGCGACTGTACCAGAAGTTGGTAAACCAGGTTTCGTTCTTGAAGAAGATGAATTTGAATACGGTGTTGGTATCCACGGTGAACCAGGTTATAAGAAAGAAAAACTCCAACCATCTAAAGAATTAGCTAAAGAGTTGGTTGAAAAATTGGCTGAAAGCTTTGAGCTTAAAGCTGGTGATAAATTTGGTGTACTTATCAATGGACTTGGTGCAACACCATTGATGGAACAATATGTCTTTGCTAATGATGTTGCTAAACTATTGACTGAAAAAGGTGTTGAAGTGACTTACAAAAAAATCGGTGACTACATGACATCAATTGATATGGCTGGTTTATCATTGACATTGATTAAACTTGACAATAAAGCTTGGACAGAAGCATTGAAAGCACCTGTAACAACAGTAGCTTGGTAATCAGATCTGGGGGAGTCCCATTTATCAAGACTCCTCCTTCTCTTTTTAAGGCATTATGGAAAGGAAAATAAAATGACTGTAGAAAAGACACTACAATGGATGACATTATTCAATGAGAAAATTCAAGCCAATAAAGATTACTTGAGTGAGCTTGATAGCCCAATCGGAGATGGCGACCATGGTGGTAATATGGCACGTGGGATGGCAGCTGTGATGGAAAACCTTGATGGAAAAGAATTTGCCTCTGATGCTGATATTTTGAAGATTGTTTCGATGCAATTGATTAGTAAAGTTGGTGGTGCGTCTGGTCCACTTTATGGTTCTGCATTTATGGGTATGACGAAAGCAAGTCAATCTGGTGCCAGTCTTGTTGAACAACTTGAAGCTGGTCTTGAAATGATTCAAAAGCGCGGTAAGGCAGAAGTTGGTGAAAAAACGATGGTTGATGTTTGGGTACCAGTGATTGCTGCACTTAAAGAAGGAAAATTGACAACAGATCTTATTAAAGAAGTGGTAGAAGCTACAAAAGATATCCAAGCAACTAAAGGACGTGCCTCTTACGTTGGTGAGCGCTCTATTGGTCATTTAGATCCAGGGTCATATTCGTCAGGTCTTCTCTTTGAAGCTTTAGTAGAGGTAGGTGTATAATGAGCGATTTAGGTATGATTATTGTGTCACATTCTAAAAATTTGGCACAAGGTATTGTTGATTTGATTGGTGAAGTGGCAAAAGACGTTGAGATTACCTATGTTGGTGGTCTTGAAGACGGCAGTATCGGTACAAGTTTTGACCAAGTCCAAGAAATTGTTGACAATAATAGCAAGGAAACTCTCTTAGCCTTCTTTGACTTGGGCAGTGCTCGCATGAACATGGAAATGGTTGCTGATTTTTCAGAGAAAAATATCATCATCAATACTGTTCCAGTTGTAGAAGGTGCTTATACTGCAGCAGCTCTCATTCAAGCTGGGGCAGATTTGGCGACAATCCAAGCTCAATTGGAAGAGTTAGCTATCAATAAATAGTTTTCTCTTTTAGGGTGTCCCAAGATGTCATTATGGTTAATATCTAAAAATTCCTATCATAGATTTTCTCAATAGTATAAAAACATGATAGGATACGCTTTCAATTTTAGTTTATAATAGAAACATAAAGACAAAGAAAACGCTTTCTTGGCGTAATAGGAGGACAAACATGTCAACAGAAAAATACATCATGGCTATCGATCAGGGAACAACTAGCTCTCGTGCAATCATCTTTAACAAAAAGGGTGAAAAAGTAGCAAGTAGCCAAAAAGAATTTCCACAAATTTTTCCACATGCTGGTTGGGTAGAGCACAATGCTAACCAAATTTGGAATTCTGTTCAATCTGTTATTGCTGGAGCTTTCATCGAAAGCAGTATTAAACCGACTCAAATTGAGGCTATCGGTATTACAAACCAACGTGAAACAACAGTAGTTTGGGATAAGAAAACAGGTCTACCAATCTATAATGCTATTGTTTGGCAATCACGTCAGACTGCCCCAATTGCTGAACAGTTGAAAAAAGATGGTCACTTAGAGATGTTCCATGAAAAAACAGGTCTTGTCATTGATGCCTATTTTTCAGCGACTAAAGTCCGTTGGATTTTAGACCATGTACCTGGAGCACAAGAACGTGCAGAAAAAGGAGAGTTACTCTTTGGTACCATTGATACATGGTTAGTTTGGAAATTGACAGATGGTAAGGTACACGTTACAGATTACTCAAATGCTGCGCGTACAATGCTTTATAACATCAAAGAATTGAAATGGGACGATGAGATTCTTGAACTCTTGAACATTCCAAAAGCAATGTTGCCAGAGGTTAAATCTAACTCAGAAGTTTATGGTACGACTGCTCCATTCCATTTCTACGGTGGAGAAGTTCCAATTTCTGGTATGGCTGGTGACCAACAAGCTGCCCTATTTGGACAATTGGCATTTGAACCAGGTATGGTTAAGAATACTTATGGTACCGGATCATTTATCGTGATGAATACTGGTGAAGAAGCTCAGCTTTCTAAGAATAATTTGTTAACAACAATTGGTTATGGTATCAACGGTAAAGTTTACTACGCTCTTGAAGGTTCAATCTTTATTGCAGGAAGTGCTATCCAATGGTTGCGTGACGGACTTCGTATGATCGAAACATCAAGTGAGTCAGAAGGTTTAGCGCTCGAATCACAAAGTGATGATGAAGTTTATGTTGTGCCAGCCTTTACAGGTTTAGGTGCTCCATATTGGAATTCAAATGCTCGTGGTTCAGTCTTCGGTTTGACACGTGGGACAAGCAAGGAAGATTTTACAAAAGCAACGCTTCAATCTATTGCCTACCAAGTTCGTGATGTTATTGATACGATGCGTGTAGATTCAGGTATCGATATCAGCCAACTTAAGGTAGATGGTGGTGCAGCCATGAATAGTTTCTTGATGCAATTCCAATCGGATATTCTTGGTATTGATATTGCGCGTGCTAAGAACCTTGAAACAACAGCACTTGGTGCAGCTTTCTTAGCAGGACTTTCAGTAGGTTACTGGAAAGACTTGGAAGAGTTGAAAGAATTGAATGAAACAGGACAACTCTTCACACCAAGCATGAACGAATCACGCAAGGAAAAACTTTATAAAGGTTGGAAGAAAGCTGTTAAGGCAACACAAGTCTTTGCAGAAGAAGACTAGTTTGTAATGGGTTAGGAGAAAACAATGAAATTTTCAAAAGAGACTAGAAGCAAAGCTTTAGTAAAAATGCAAGAGCGTGAGTTAGACTTACTCATTATCGGTGGTGGTATTACAGGTGCTGGTGTAGCCCTACAGGCTGCCGCTAGTGGTTTGGAGACTGGTTTGATTGAAATGCAGGACTTTGCAGAAGGGACAAGTAGCCGTTCTACAAAACTGGTTCATGGTGGCTTACGTTATTTGAAACAGTTTGATGTAGAAGTGGTATCTGATACTGTTTCTGAACGTGCTGTTGTACAACGCATTGCACCTCATATTCCAAAACCAGATCCGATGCTTTTGCCAGTCTATGATGAAGCTGGTTCTACCTTTAGCCTTTTCCGTCTTAAAGTGGCGATGGATCTTTATGATCTTTTAGCTGGTGTTTCAAATACGCCAGCAGCTAATAAAGTGTTGACAGCTAAAGAAGTACTAGAACGTGAGCCAGGTCTTAAATCAGAAGGCTTACTCGGTGGTGGAGTTTACCTTGATTTCCGTAATAACGATGCCCGTTTGGTGATTGAAAATATTAAGCGTGCCCATCGCGATGGTGCATATATTGCCAATCATGTCAAAGCAGAAGGTTTCTTACTAAATGATTCTGGCAAAGTAGTTGGTGTCAAAGCTAAAGATCTCTTGAGTGGTGAAGTGATTGAAATTAAGGCGAAGTTAGTGATCAATACAACTGGACCATGGTCAGATGTTGTACGTAACTTGACTAATGACGGTAAAGTTTCTAATCAACTTCGTCCAACTAAAGGTGTTCACTTGGTTGTTGATAACAGCAAGCTTAAAGTTTCTCAACCTGTTTACTTTGATACAGGGCTTAATGATGGACGTATGATTTTTGTTCTCCCACGTGAGAATAAGACTTATTTCGGAACAACCGATACAGATTACACAGGTGATTTAGCCCATCCAAAAGTGACTCAAGAAGATGTTGATTATCTCTTGGGTGCAGTTAACAATCGTTTCCCAGAAGCTCATATTACACTGGATGACATCGAAAGTGCATGGGCTGGTCTTCGTCCACTTCTTTCAGGAAATGGTGCATCAGACTATAACGGAGGAAACAGTGGTAAGATTAGTGATGATAGTTTTGAAGAACTCATCGCTACAGTTCAGGGCTACTTGAGTCAAGAAAAAACACGTACAGAAGTTGAAAAAGCTGTTACAAAACTTGAATCAAGTACATCAGAAAAAACACTTGACCCATCAGCCGTTTCTCGTGGATCTAGCTTGGAACGTGATGATAATGGCTTGATTACCTTGGCAGGAGGAAAAATTACTGACTATCGTAAGATGGCAGAAGGTGCAATGGAGCTTATTGTGACCCTCTTGTCAGAAGAGTATGGTAAAACCTTCAAGTTAATCAACTCTAAAACATATCCAGTTTCAGGTGGTGAGTTAAATCCAGCTAACGTTGATTCAGAGATTGAGGCTTATGCACAATTAGGTACGGTTAATGGTCTAAGTCTTGATGAAGCAATGTATTTAGCAAATCTTTATGGCTCAAACGTGCCAAAAGTATTCGCGTTATCACGTACAGTTGCACCAGCAGATAATCTCCCATTGGTGCATGCCTTGTCACTTCAATATGCTATGGAATATGAAATGGCTCTTAGCCCAGCAGATTTCTTCTTACGTCGTACCAATCATATGCTCTTCAAGAGAGAAGGAGTAGAAGCGTTAATTGACCCAGTTGTTGATACAATGGCGTCTTACTATGACTGGTCAGAAGAAGAAAAAGAAAATCAGAAAGCAGATTTATTTGAAGTACTTGCAAATAATGATTTAAAAGAATTAAAAGAAAAATAATGAGGTAATTTATGAACGCAGTTTTAGGTGAATTTTTAGGAACAGCTCTTCTCTTACTCCTCGGTAATGGTGTAGTAGCAGGTGTTGTTTTATCAAAAACAAAAAATAATAATTCTGGGTGGATTGTCATCACTCTTGGTTGGGGTCTAGCTGTTGCAATGGCAGCCTTCGTTTCAGGTAAGCTTGGGCCAGCTCATCTTAACCCAGCAGTATCACTTGCATTTGCTGTAAAAGGTGATATTAGTTTTGCGGTAGCTGTGCAATTTATCTTAGCACAAATGCTTGGTGCCATGCTTGGTTCATTCCTCGTTTATCTTCAATTTAAGCCACACTACGATGCTACAGAAGATAAAGGAGCAGTTCTTGCAACATTCTCTACAGGTCCAGCAATCAAAGATACAGTGTCAAACTTTATCAGTGAAGTTGTCGGAACATTTGTATTGATGCTTGGTATTCTTGCTATCGTTAGCTACGATATGCAACCAGGTCTAGCAACGATTTCAATCGGTCTATTGATTGTTAGTATTGGTTTATCACTTGGTGGAACAACAGGTTATGCTTTAAACCCTGCACGTGACCTTGGTCCTCGTATTCTCCATGCTTTATTACCATTAAAACACAAAGGTGATTCAGATTGGGAATATGCTTGGTTACCGGTAGTAGCTCCAGTTGTAGGTGCTATCCTAGCGGTTGTCGTTTATGGCGGTTTGTTCTAAAATAATATTTAGCTATTAAAGAGAGTTAAGTACTGAACTGCACTTCAAAGGTTAGATGTGATATCTAATCCTTGAGGTGCAGTTTATCTGTTTACTTAGCTCTTTTTGAATGAAATGAACCCGTTGTGGTGTAATCGTTTTCTAAAATAGTTTGGATATGCTATAATAGACATTCAATAGAGAGGTGGTCTAGAATGAGAGTTGTGATTATTGGTGCATCATTTGCAGGTCTAACTTGTCTTAAAAAGCTTGGACAATTGATGCCCGAAGCTGAATTCGTTTTGATAGACGAACATCAAGAAGTGGGCTATATTCCGAATAGTTTGAATTGGTATTATCAAGGAAAAATAGAACAATTAGGGGAATTCGTTTTTAGTAGAGAGGTATTTCAAAGTTTAAATCTCATCAGTTTTTTAGGTTATCAAGTGACCTCGATTGATGGTGGTCTAAAGGAAGTTATTGTAGAGCGAGAAGGTGAAGAACAGGTTATTGCTTATGACAAATTAGTCTGTGCCATGGGTGCAAGTCCACAATCTAGCTATATTGAGGGGACTGATTTGACTGGTGTTTTAACAACAAAAGATTATTATTCTAGCGAGATAGCAAAAGAATGGTTAAATCGTTCGGAGCGATTAGTCATCGTAGGCACTGGTCCTGTAGGTTTAGAAGCTTGTCACACGTACCATGCCCTAGGGAAACAAGTGACTTTGGTTGAGGCTGGTCCTCGCTTAAATTTTAGGGATACCGATGAGGAGATGATTTCGCCGTTACTAGATTACCTCAGACAACATCAAGTTCCTTACTTTGCTAATGAAAGGGTTGAAAGCATTACTGAATCAGAACAAGGGTTACTTGTTAAGACTCAGAATCAACACTTATTAGCAGACGCTGTTTTATTGGCTGTTAACTTTCGTCCTAATAGCACTTTGTTAGAGGGTCAAGTTCTTATGAATTTTGATAAGACGATTACAGTAGACGAGATGATGCGCACAAGTGATTCGGATATTTATGCCATTGGTGATTTGGTTTCCCAAGTAGCACCAAGTGGTGAAAGAGCTTATATTCCATTGGTCAGCAATGCTATTAGAACAGCAGAACAGGCAGCCTATGCGATATATGGCTATACTAATAGACCGTTGTTGCCATCCGTCAAAGCAGTTACACATAGTGTTTTTGGTTTTTACCGTAGCAGTTTAGGGCAGACAGAGGAAGAAGCAAGCTTATATTCTGAAGTCGTTACTCACTATTATGATACGAAGGCATCCATGCTATCAGGTGACTTTTTAGCCTTAAAGTTAATCGTCTCTAAAAAGGATGGTTTGTTTTTAGGTGCTCAAATCATTGCAAGCGTTGATGTTAGTCCGATAGTCGCTCAATTAGTAACTGCAATGAGTCATCAATTAACAGATGAAGATTTAGCAAGTCAAGATTTTATGCTTAGTCTGGGTCACATGGAGCTTTACTATCATTTACACCAAGCGGTTCAGGCTATTTTTGAGAAGAGGATAGGCATATGCAAATCGAAAGCTTAATGGAGAAAACAGAGCAGATACAATATCAGCTCATCACACTCTTAAAAAGCCAGCTAAAACCAATGTCTTTGAAAGAGTTGATGCGTGAAACTGGTCTATCGAGAGTAACCTTGATGAAGTATATTGATGCCATGAATGAACTTTTTGATGAGCATCAACTAGATTGTTATCTCACTTTAGAGGACACACAGCTTTCTTTTTATCAGGGGCCATATGTAAGCTTGCAAGATATAGTGCGTCCTTTTCTCACTAATGCAGTAAAATATCAGATTTTAAGCTATCTTTTTGAACATGAGCATTTTACCATTCAGAAATTATCTCAAGAGTTATTGATTAGCGAGGCAACTCTAAATCGTCATTTAGCCAGTTTGAATCTATTGCTACTAGAATTTAATTTGGCTATCGTGCAAGGGAGTTTATTGGGGCCTGAGCATCAACGCCGTTATTTTTATTATGAGTTGCTACTACAGACTTGGTCAAAAAAAGAATTAGACGACCAAATTAACCGTTACCCTCTTGATAGGGCTTTAGTGATGTTAGAGAGATTATACGGGATTACCTTATCCACTGATAAAGCTTTTCGATTACAACTTTGGTTAAGTATTAGTCTGCAACGCCTCTCTGCTCGCCACAAAGATACAAAGGCTCTTGCTGAGCATCTAGCACCTTATGAAGAGCATGTTTTCTTTCAGCGTCTAGAACGTGCTAGTCTACACTATTTTGGGCAATTTGCCCAAGAATTTGATCGTCATGAAGTAGACTCTTTATTTGCCTACTTATCCTCACACTTTATTCTGCCAATTCAAACGATTGAATATATGTTAGGGTTTGGTGGGCCTATTTCAGAAGTTGTGACCGAGGCAATTGGTTATCTCCGAAGGCAGGGGCTATTACAACATAAACTTCATGAACAAGTGATTTATCGTTTGGGGCAACTAGCTGCTCAAACCTATTTCTTCCAAGGAGCAGTGAGTGTTAGACCTCTAAAGTGGTCGAAAGGCTACTTTGACAGAAGTGTAGAAGAGGATTTAAAGCCTCTTGCCTATGAGTTACAAGGGATACTTCTTTTTAAATCGTCTGACTGGTTAGAGAATGATCTAGTTAATCGTGTCTTGGTAGAGATTTTAAAGTTTTTGATTTTTTTACAAGAAGAACAGCAAACTACCATAACTGTTGGTCTTTACACGGGGGAAGATGAGCTTGAGCAGACCATTTTACAATTGTCTTTAGGCAGACGATTAGAAAATAACCGTTTGATACATTTGGAACCGTATGATGCTAAAAAGTCTTATGATTGTGTTATTACGACAGCCTTTTTAGCTAGCAATAATAATGCTAATCTATATTATCTTCATCATCAAGTGTCTCAAAGAGATATTGATGATCTAGCTATTTTTTTGAAACAAGAACTTCAAAAGAAAAACACTGACTAGTTGAAGTGATGAGATGTTTACAGGATCCATGAAATAATGATTTTGTTTGTAAGGAGGCTAGGATATGATACTGGTCTCTTTTTCATGAGTAATGGTTTTGATAGTCAAGGTTTTGAAGGATAAAAAAAGCAACCATGAAGCAGTTGCTTTTTTGTATTTTTAGTAAGCTCTGACTTGTTCAAAAAGTTCTTGGACCTCTGCTAAGGACTCGGCACGAGATACGGCACCACGAATTTTAGCAGCGCCAGAAGTGCCACGGAGATAGTGTGGGGCTAACCCACGGAACTCACGAACAGCAATGTTTTCACCTTTGAGGTTGACAAGGCGTGTGAGATGGTCTTCAGCGATATCTAATTTTTTTTCAAACGGTAGGTCAGGTAGGATTTCACCGGTTTCAAAATAATGATTGATTTGAGTGAAGATATAGGGATTATTCATGGCAGCACGCCCTACCATTACAGCGTCTGTACCGATGACATCAATCATGTATTTGGCGTCTTCAACAGTCTTGACATCACCGTTTCCAATAAATGGGATTTTTGTCAGTGCCTTAGCCACATTAGCAAGGGTTTCGTGGTCGCAAGTACCTGTGTACATTTGTTCGCGTGTACGACCGTGCATAGCAAGAGCTGATACACCAGCACTTTCAGCAGCGAGGGCGTTTTCCACAGCCAGAGAACTATCTGCCCAACCAGTTCGCATTTTAACGGTTAAAGGAATATTCAATACTTCTTTGACCCTAGAGATAACCGAGTAGATTTTTTCAGGATCTTTTAGCCACATGGCACCAGCTTCATTTTTGACAATCTTATTGACAGGGCAACCCATGTTGATGTCGAGGATATCTGCTTTGGTGTTTTCTTGAATAAATTCAGCGGCACGTGCCAGACTATCGCCATCGCTACCAAATAACTGGATAGACATAGGGTGTTCTTCTTCATCAATATGAAGCATATGAAGGGTTTTTTCGTTGTTGTACTGGATTCCCTTGTCAGATACCATTTCCATGACCACTAGGCCAGATCCGAATTCTTTGGCAATGGTACGAAAGGCAGAATTGGTTACGCCAGCCATTGGGGCGAGTACTGTACGATGTGGGATTTCCACATCGCCAATCATAAAGGATGAGTTAAGTTGCTTGGTCATTGATAATTGTCTCTAAATCACTTTCTGTAAAGGTATAGGTTGTGTCGCAGAATTGGCAAATGATTTCTGCACCATGGTCTTCATCATGCATGGCTTGTAAGTCACTTGTTGGTAGGGTCGCAAGAGCATTTTCGAAACGCTCTTTTGAGCAATCACAGTTAAAACGGATGTCTTCTTCGGACAAGCGTTTGAAAGGTTCATCGCCGTAAATGGCATGGAGTAAGGCTTCAATGTGGTCGTCAGATGCCAATAAGCTTGAGATAGCAGGCATATCTTGGAGGCGTTTCTCAAAACGAGCTATCTCCTCTTCTTTAGCGCCTGGAAGGACTTGCAGCATGAAGCCACCTGCCACCTTGACCTGGTCATTGTCATCTAACAGGACGTTTAGCCCAACGGCAGATGGGGTTTGCTCACTCTCTGTCAAGTAATAGGCAAAATCTTCTCCAATTTCTCCTGTGATGAGAGGGGTTGTAGAAGTGTAGGGGTTGCCTGTGCCATAATCAGTAATAACAACAAAATGGCCGTTGCCCATGAAAGGTCCTACCAAGACCTCGCCTGTGGCTGTTTTTTTGATGTCAACACCCTTGTTTTGAATGTAGCCCTTGACATGTCCCTGTGTATCAGAAACGGCGATGATATGGCCGAATGAGGAATCACCGATAACCTTGAGGGTGATTTTGCTATTGCCTTTTTGGTTGGCAGCTAGCATTTGTGCAGCGATGAGGGCGCGTCCCAAAGCGACAGTCGAACTAGCTAGCGTTTGATGTTTTTCTTGAGCTGTTTTGACAGTTTGTGTGCTATCAAGCACATAGGCACGAAAGGCACCTGATTCTGAAATTGTTTTAATAAGTTTATCCATAACCTCCATTATAGCATAAATCTGTTATGGACAAACAAAAAAGAGCTTGGAACAAGTCTGTTCCAAACCCCGTTTAGTTTCCAACAAATCCTGGTAAAATCGCAAACAGAATAAACATATTTATCCAAAAGGCAAAGATGACTCCGATGCCTAACACAAATAGGCTAACTTTTTTTAGCATGACGGATATAACAATCAAGGAAATACCCAGTACAGGAAATATTTTTTGCAAGAGTAAGGGATAAATGGCTATTCCACCTAATTCAGTATTCCAAGAAAGAAATAAGGTAGATATCCATAGGCAGATAATAAAACCTGCGTAATAGGAATAATACTTCTCAATAAAGTGTTTTGTCTTTAACATCTCCATTTCCTCCTAAAAAGATTAGTTTTTCACCTTCACTATATCGCAATTTTATAAAAAATCAAGTCTGTTATTAAATGTGCTTTTATGTTATAATAATATATTAGCGTTTATGTATTATTATTTTGGGAGTATCTATTTTTAATGTCACTAAGGTTCTTTTTATTGGCTTTATTACTTATTTATGTGTTGGTCAATTTTTTTATAGAAGAAGCTTACCGATTTGAAAGGCTATTTTATGGCATATTGTCGTTTGTTATGTTATTTTTCCTATTAGATAAACGGAAGCGATGATTTCATTAACAGAAATTTACATTTTGGTTATCTTAAATTGAGATACTCTACTAATGAAGAGATTACAAAATACCACACGTCAGATTGGCGTGTGGTGTTTTGGTGCTTAGTTGTATTTTCATGAATGCTTTTGCCTTGCTAAATCATTCTAATCTTCAACAATGATTATCTTTTTGCGATTGGCAATTGAAAAAATGATAAAGTTGAAACCTGCTAATAACACTGTCATTATTAAAGTAGATATTACAAGATAGAAATTTGTATGAACAAGTGCATCATCTGGAATAATATATATCCAAATATAAAACCATAGTGACAAACCTAATAGGGTTACAATCAATGTCTCCAATAGACTTCTTTTAAGCATTTTACCTTGTGTAGTCTTTAGTTCAGAAGCTTCAATTTCGATTTTATCAATTCCAAGTTTGTTCACTAGTTTCCCTTGCTTGTATATGGCGTAGAAGAAAACAACTGTTAGTGCAATGCCCATAATGTCGGTATTGGTCAAAAGAGATAGTAATAAACTGCCTATAATAGTCGTTATAAACAGCATATACATATTGTTCCCGAAATGAGACAGTTCTTGATAGGCGTATTCATCGATAGTACCAGGAATATCGTAAAAGTAGCGGATAGCTTTGATTTGCAAATTTTCTTTTGACATCGTTTAATCCTCCAAGTCGTTCCAAAATAAAGTGTTTAAATCTGTTTGCAAGGCTCTTGCGAGCTTAATACAAACATCAAGAGAAGGGTATATTTATCGTTTTCAATCATATTGATAGTTTGTCTAGAAACCCCTATCTCTTTAGCTAAAGTCAGTTGAGATTTCCCGATTTGTGTTTGGTAGGTTTTTACTTGGTTCATAAAATCTCCTTTCATGAACAAATAAGTCAAATATATTTGATACATTTATTATAAAACATAAAGATGTGTCAATTATATTTGATATTTTTTAAAAAATTTTTTCTTCCACTGAGTCACTTTTTCAAAACAAGATATCTATGCTATAATGTTAGACATTAGTTAGTAAATGGAGGGTTAAACACATGACAAAAGAAAAATCATTCGGTTTACTTGTAATATTCTTTTTACTCATCTTTCCTCAAGGGGTATTTCGCTTGATGGACGCGGAAATATTTGTCCCTTTGTCTGATGTTTCCTACTTTACCATTTATTATGGTCTCATGATTTTGGGTGGCATTCTAGGGATATTACTTCTATTGTACTATGGCTATAAGGATTTTTTTAAGTGGCGTTTTAGATATTCCTATGTCGGTGGCTTAGTCCTCCTATTTCTACTCAATGTCTGTTGGGCAAAGCTTATATTACCCTATATTCATGCGTCTTTTGGCAATGATTCGCTACTGAGAAGGGCAACACTCTATAGCATGTTCTACTATCGTTATCTCATTTCGGACTTGTTGGTTGCGCCATTTTTTGAAGAAGTCTATCGTACCATTGTTTTTGCTGTGATGACTAAATGGAGACGCTATTATTTGGATGTTATCCTGTCAGCCATCCTTTTCTCAGTCAATCATTTTCTCTATTATGGCTGGAGTTATAGTGATTTTATAACTTATTTGATACCAGGATTATTGATTGGTCTTTATTTTAGACGAACCAATAGCATTTATTATTTGATGATTTATCATGTCATTTGGAATGCCGTTCCTTATTTAATGGGCTGGAGATAGTAGCATTAACTGCCATTCGATAGTCGAGTGGTGAGATGTTAAGATAATCTAAGAAAATGACACACGTCGGATTGGCGTGTGTCATTTTTAGCTATTCAGTTATAGGTGTGTCAACTTCTTCCTGCGTATGACGTCCTTCATTCAGTAGGGCTTGGACGATTTTTTGGTCGCGAAGTTTGACAGAGTCGTTAATGGTTTCAGCAGACTTGATGATGGCTGTTTCGAGCTGGGCACGTTGTTTGCGACCGTTGTCAATAGCTGCGATAATACCATTGTTTTGAGCGACGAGGCTTTCTGCTAAAGCAGTCACAGATTCGATAGCCACAGTCGGTCTCTGTGCAGAACGTTCAATAGCTGGGATAGCTTCCTTACTCGTTTCAGCTAAAAGTTGTAAGGCTGCGTTGTTGGCATTAACAATAGCGTCTGCTGTCGCTCCAGATTTGACGGATTGCTGTAGAATACCTAATTGGGCAATAGATAACTTTAACGTAGGAATAGTATTGCGGCGCAACATACCTAATTTTTGACGCATATCAGAAGATACCTTGACTAGATTGCGCATTTGAGGTGTTGTTGTCCATGCTACATAGAGGCGACTGACATATTCGGTGTGTTGTTGTTCTAGTGTGTTGATAACCTCTGTTATGCGTGCTAATTCCTGAGATTTCATGTGAAATTCAGGCGTTTGGCTATCTAAGGTAGCAATCTCATTTTGCAAGAGTCTTGCTCGATTAGCACCTTCCTCTTGAGTAGCCTCGACAAAGGCAATGACGCCGACAAGATTCTCAATTGATTTAGTATTATCTTCGATAAGCATTTCAGCAGAGACAATATTGCGGGCAAGGACTTCCTCGTGTTTAATCACATGGGCTGCCATAGAGTCCATTTTTTTCTCCAAAGATTGTGAGTCAAAGTAGAACTCTTGGAGACTATTTTTGCTCTGTTTGAAAAATTTTTGGAGGAAGTTTGGCTTTTTCTCTAGTTCTGCAGGCTTGGCTTCCTTATATTTAGCGACAAAGCCGTTTAATTCACGGTTTGTATTTTGTAAGAGTTCATCAACTTGTGGGATTTCAATTTTCTTCTGTTCAGCTAGAATATGGTTGACAGTCGTGTTGACCTCTTCCACAGCAGATTGACCAAAGTCCAACAGGGCATTTTGATCAGCTAGGAAGGTGTCGACTAATTGTGGGGCACGGTCTTTGATAGCTGTTTGTTGTTCTAGGGTTAATTTAGCTAAAAATGAGGTCTGACCAGTGCTTGTCGTTGGTTCTGACACGATGATTTCTGTAGTTTTGTCAGTTTTCGCAACAGCGTCATTGGCAATTTTATCAATATCGAAATGAAAAGTGTTAGTCATGGTTGTCTCCTTAATCTAGTGGATAATCTTGTAAGGGGTCGTGAGTGTGTTTTGACATCATTCTAAGGCTGACTTCAAAATCGGCAAGATCACTTTCGTTAAGTTCGCGTAGTGTCTGATCTAACTCCAAATCAAACTGCTCTAAGGCTTTACGTGCTTTGTCTAAGCGTTCTTCGGCATTGTGAAAGTTTTTTGGTATAGCCTTTATTTTGAGATAGCCTGCCAAGATGTCTTCAAAACGTTTCATATTGGTATCATGCATTGCCCTGAGTTCAAACTGGTTATCTGTCTCTGCGATTTTCACGAGAATCGTTTCGTGGTCTCGTTTGATGTTCAGATAAGTTGTTAGAATTTCAGGAGCGACTGCTCTGACATGATCTTCTTCTGAATAATGCTTCTGTGGCTTAATAGGTTCTTCTAGTTTTTGTAATTGACTGGTAATGTCACTGATAACCTCTTCTGATTTTTTGATAATACGGCGATAGATGTTTGGCTCCAAATGATTTTTTAATGCCAAGGTTTCTTGCTGAATATGTTCTACTTTAGGTAGCAACTGTCGCGCAAAGTCTCCGTATTGAGCATATGCTTTTTCGTTGAGGAGGTCTTGGGCCTGTGTCACTTCTTGATCTGCTAAGCGGATAGCAGCTTTGAGTTCTTGTAGACGTAATGTAGTCTGTTTTTGATTGAGTTGTTTTTTTGTATCTGTGAATGGCAGTCCTTTTTTTATGAATTTGTAACCACCATAACCAAGAACACCTAGAGTCATTAGTGATAACAAGATTTCTAAATCCACAAGTGTCTCCACTAATAAAGGAAGGGTGATGAGGATAATCAAAAATGTCCAAATATTTTTCTTGTGTTTGGGTTTGTAATAATACTTTGTTTTCATACATTTTCCTTAAAAAACGAGATAGATAGAAGCTTTAGAAAGTTCCATAGTTATATCTACTATTTTAAACTAAAGCCCTTATTTTAACAATTGAAAAGGTGAAGAGACTTAGAAAAATAAAGCTGAGTAATCTTGAATCACAATGCTTTTTTACCATAAAAAATTGGTCTGTTAGAAAATCTATTTTCGTTTTACGGATATGATGAGTTGTTAAAAATCGTACATTTCATTGATTTTATTAAAATAAAAAAACAAATAACGAATATTAAAAAGCAAAAAATATATTTATATAAACAAAAAGAAAACATTTCCAAGGAAAATCACATCGTTCAATTTTGTTTTTCCTTGAAAACTCAACTGGTTTGAGCTATAATGAAGTGTATGACATTTTTTGCAGGTGAGAGTCCTGCCATGAGTGATAGGAAAGGAAGGGCTGTCTAACAGCCTAGTTGAGTATATGACTTCAGTAGTTGTTGTAGGTACCCAGTGGGGTGATGAGGGTAAAGGTAAAATTACAGATTTCTTGTCTGCTGATGCGGAGGTAATTGCACGTTATCAGGGTGGTGATAATGCCGGACATACGATTGTGATAGATGGCAAGAAGTTTAAACTACACTTGATTCCGTCAGGCATCTTTTTCCCAGAAAAAATCTCTGTTATTGGTAACGGTATGGTAGTCAATCCAAAATCATTGGTCAAAGAATTGGCTTATCTACATGGTGAGGGAGTGACGACTGAAAATTTGCGTATTTCTGATCGTGCCCACGTCATCTTACCTTATCATATCAAACTGGATCAACTACAAGAAGCTTCAAAAGGTGAAAATAAGATCGGGACAACCAACAAAGGCATTGGACCTGCGTACATGGACAAGGCGGCTCGTATTGGTGTTCGTATTGCCGATTTATTGGATAAAGAGATTTTCGCAGAGCGTTTGAAGGTCAATCTTGAAGAGAAAAATCGTCTGTTTGAAAAAATGTACGATGCAGAACCTATTCCATTTGAGGACATTTTCGAAGAATACTATGAATATGGTCAGCAAATCAAGAAATATGTGACAGATACTTCGGTTATTTTAAACGATGCTCTTGATGCAGGTAAGCGTGTCTTATTTGAAGGAGCTCAAGGTGTTATGTTGGATATTGACCAAGGGACTTATCCATTTGTAACGTCCTCTAACCCAGTGGCAGGAGGAGTTACGATTGGTTCAGGTGTTGGTCCGAGCAAGATTAACAAGGTTGTTGGGGTATGTAAAGCCTATACTAGCCGTGTTGGTGACGGGCCTTTCCCAACAGAGCTCTTTGATGAAATAGGTCATCGTATTCGTGAAATTGGTAAAGAGTATGGAACAACAACAGGTCGCCCACGTCGTGTCGGTTGGTTTGATTCTGTAGTGATGCGCCATAGTCGCCGTGTGTCAGGAATTACCAATCTTTGTCTTAACTCAATTGATGTTCTTTCTGGTTTAGATAAAGTGAAAATCTGTGTGGCTTATGACTTAGATGGTGAGCGTATTGATTATTATCCAGCAAGTCTTGAGACATTGAAGCGTTGTAAACCTATTTATGAAGAATTACCAGGATGGTCAGAAGACATTACAGGAGTACGTAGTCTTGATGAGCTTCCTGAAAATGCTCGTAATTATGTTCGTCGCATTGGCGAACTAGTTGGTGTGCGTATTTCAACCTTCTCGGTTGGTCCGGACCGTGACCAGACGAATATCCTTGAAAGCGTTTGGAGCATGTAAAGTTAAAAAGAAGAGCAGATTGTCAATAAATATTGACTATGTTGTTCTTCTTTTTTACTTACCATTTGAATTACTCTTAATGTATTATCATCAGAGGAGTAATTGCAGAGTTTCTCATGACTTTTCTGTAAAAATTAGTGACTTTTCTCACGATTATTGGTATAATGGTAAGGTAAAATAAAATTTAAGGAGTCTTTATTTAATGGCTAAATTAACTGTTAAAGACGTTGAATTAAAAGGTAAAAAAGTTCTTGTCCGTGTGGACTTTAACGTACCTTTGAAAGATGGTGTTATCACAAACGATAACCGTATCACAGCTGCACTTCCAACAATCAAGTATATTCTTGAAAACGGTGGTCGTGCCATCCTATTCTCACACTTAGGTCGTGTCAAAGAAGAGGCTGACAAAGAAGGTAAATCATTGGCACCAGTTGCAGCAGACCTAGCTGCTAAACTTGGTCAAGACGTTGTCTTCATTCCAGGTGCTACTCGTGGTGCTGAACTTGAAGCAGCAATCAATGCTCTTGAAGATGGACAAGTACTTCTTGTTGAAAACACACGTTTCGAAGATGTTGATGGCAAAAAAGAATCTAAAAATGATGCTGAACTTGGTCAATACTGGGCTTCGCTTGGAGATGGCATCTTTGTTAACGATGCCTTTGGTACAGCTCACCGTGCCCATGCTTCAAATGTAGGTATCTCTGCTAATGTTGAAAAAGCAGTTGCAGGTTTCCTTCTTGAAAATGAAATTGCCTACATCCAAGAAGCAGTTGAAACACCAGAACGCCCATTCGTTGCTATCCTTGGTGGTTCAAAAGTATCTGACAAGATTGGTGTTATCGAAAACCTTCTTGAAAAAGCTGATAAAGTCCTTATCGGTGGTGGGATGACTTATACTTTCTACAAAGCACAAGGTCTTGAAATTGGTAACTCACTTGTTGAAGAAGATAAACTTGATGTGGCTAAAGCCCTTCTTGAAAAATCAAACGGCAAACTGATCTTGCCAGTTGACTCAAAAGAAGCAAACGCTTTTGCTGGTTATGATGTTGTTCGTGACACTGAAGGTGAAGCTGTTTCTGAAGGCTTCCTTGGTCTTGACATTGGTCCTAAGTCTATCGCTAAATTTGATGAAGAATTAACTGGTGCTAAAACAGTTGTATGGAATGGCCCAATGGGTGTTTTCGAAAACCCTGATTTCCAAGCTGGTACAATCGGTGTAATGGATGCTATTGTTAAACAACCAGGTGTTAAATCAATTATCGGTGGTGGTGACTCAGCAGCTGCAGCTATTAACCTTGGTCGCGCAGACAAGTTCTCATGGATTTCTACTGGTGGTGGAGCATCTATGGAACTTCTTGAAGGTAAAGTATTACCTGGTCTTGCTGCTCTTACTGAAAAATAATCAAAAGATAATGGTTTGAGTTTGTATCAAAAACTAAATTCAACGTATTAACTTAATAGAGTTCGCTTCGATAACTCAATGGAATGGTGTTAGCAGGTTTGTTAGTATATGCTTATCAAATCTAGAAACACTTGTCAGGGGTTGGTGGAGTTGAACTCTTTTTGTATTATAACGCTCTGTAATTTCTGTAGTGGGTAACTTCACCATAGAGATTAGGAGCCCTTTTCTGCGTTCAAATAGTGCCAAATGTTTTCGGCTCTTTGTCAACTGTAGTGGGTAGATGAAAAGCTAACATCTGGAGAGAATCAGATTGGTTCTCTCCTTTTTGATGTTCAAGGCAATCAAAATCCTTCTTTTAAAGTTGTCAAAGTTTCGGAATCCAAAGGCATTTCGTTTAATGACTTTGATGAGGTTGTTTGT